>DATABQ010000302.1:0-2837 GCA_036259495.1 Longimicrobiales bacterium
TTGCTGCATGCGCACCTGAGTTGAAATGTCGGCCGGAATCTAACCGGGCGATATCGGCGCGCGCAAGGTGAGCCCCGCCTCGCGCAGCGCGGCGCGTGCGGCTTCCAGCACACGTGGCCGCGCCGCCTCGATGCGATCGGACATGAGGGCGCCCGCCGCCTTCACGTGACCGCCACCGCCGAACTGCCGCGCGATGGCGTTCACATCGACAGCGCCGGCCGATCGGAGCGAGATCTTGGTCGAGCCGTCGGCGGTTTCGCGGAACAGGATCGCGAGCTCCGTACCCTCGATGCTGCGTGCATGATCGACGACGCCCTCCAGGTCCTCCGTCCCGGTCCCCAACTCCTCCATGATGCCGCGGTTGACGGTGATCCAGGTGATTGGGTAATCGGGATCGACTTCGAGATGCTGGAGTGCGTGGCGCAGCAGCTCGACGCGTCGCAGCGGCACGGTCGCGTAAATCCTGCGATACATCAGCTCCGGATCCACTCCCTGCGCGATCAGCTCTCCCGCGACCTGATGCGCACGTGGCGTCGTGTTGGAAAAGCGGAACGAGCCTGTGTCCGTGACGACAGCCGTATAAAGCCCCTCCAGCACCGCCTGCGGCCACGGCGCCGGAAGCTCCGCAGCCTCGAGCAGATCGAACACGAGCTCGCCCGTCGCGCAGGCCGTGACGTCCTGAAGCATCAGTCCGTCGAGCATGCTGTCCGAATGCACGTGGTGATCGATCACGATCACGGTCAGCTGCGCCGCCGCTCTCGCGACCTTGCCGATGCGCGCGGGCTCTGCCGTATCCAGCACGATCAGCAGGTCCGCGTCCGCGAGTGCACTGTCGGCCGCAGGACTGCCGGCCGTGGCGAGTATCGTGGGGTCGTCGATCAGAAACTCGAACATCGCGGGGAACGGCGTCGGATTCACGATCGTCACGATCTTCCCGGCTGCAATCAGCCAGTGTGCGACTGCAGCCTCCGAGCCGGCACCGTCACCATCCGCATTGACGTGCGTGGTCAGCACGATGCGATCGGCTTCATCGATCCGCTCCACGATCCGGCGCGCTGCCGCACGGCGGATCGGCAGGATCCCGCTCTCTGTCATTCTGTCCCTGTTCATCTGCCCGCCAGGCGTTTGTGAACCTTTGCCCATGTCGACGCGATATGCACCGCGCGCGGTGAGGACGTGCCGTGAATCGTGCCGCGCCGCAGTGCCGCGAGGAACGCAGCCGCTCCATCGAACTCCGGGACCTCCGCCCACGCCCGCCCGACCTCACCCAGCGTGTGCGCATCCGATCCTGCACCCACCGGAAGATCGCGGGCCCGGGCCCACGCTACCGCGCGATCGTTCAGCGCCGGGTCGTGAATGCGCGCATTGAAGCCCTCCATCACATCGATCAGATCCTCTATCGCGTCCAGGATCGCGCCGCCGCCGCCCTTCCCTCCGGCGAACGGATGCGGAACGTACACGATACCGCCCTGCGCGCGAATGCGCTCGCACGTCTCCCGGGCGGGGGTGCCGGCGGGGATCTTCTCGGAAAGGAACAGGCCGATGATATCCACGCGCTCCGCCGTCTTCACTTCCTCGCCCACGATGACGCGATCCGGATATGCGTCGTGCAGCTCGCGGGCGACGTCGATCTCGTTATGATCCGTCACGCAGATTCGATCGACGCCTCGGGCGGCCGCGCGGTCGAGGAGTGCGCGCGGATCGCTCAGGCAATCGAACGAGCCGCGTGTGTGCAGGTGCATGTCTACTCTCACGCGGCAGCCGCCGTGATCTGCGACCATACTTCCCGCGCCCGCGCGCCGAGCTCCTCGAGCGTGCCGTTGTTCTCGATGACGTAATCGGCTCGGGCCCGCTTGCCGGCAGCGGGCTCCTGCGCATCGATCATGGCGCGTGCATCACCTCTCGTCATTGATCGTTTCGTCACGAGTCTGTCCAGCCGCATCCGCTCATCCGCGTCCACCAGCACCACCGCGTCGAAGCCCGCCTCGAGGCCGGTCTCGAACAGCAGCGGAATCGCATGGACGACGATGCGCTCACCGCGCTCATCCGCCAGCGACTCCTCCTGCCTGCGCAGGCGCTCGACTTCGGGGTGGACGATCGCCTCGAGCGCACGTCGCTTCCCGGAGTCCCTGAACACGATGCGTCCGAGCGCTGCGCGGTCCAGTGCCCCGTCCGCGATGATGTCGCCGCCGAACTGCTCTTCGACGCGGCGGAGCCCATCGCTGCCGGGTTCCACAGCCCGTCGGGCGAGGACGTCGGCATCGATGATGCACGCGCCCTGGGCCCGCCACTCGTCGGCCACGGCCGACTTGCCGCTCGCGATGTTACCGGTCAGCGCCACTCGATACATGTGCCCCGTGGTTCCGGCTCCTCCTCCAGAGCCACCAGCCCAGCCCGACCAGGAACACCGCGCCGATCAGCGACAGAGCATCGGCCATCCCGATGTACTGTGCCAACTCCGAACCGACCAGTGCGACAATCGCCGTGTAGCTGATGTATCCGGTGAGTGCAGTGAGGAAGAATCGCCGCGCGTGCATCGTGGAGAGGCCGGCGAGCACGCTCAGCACGTCCACCGGCACGAGCGGAATCGCATACACGAACCACAGCAGCACGGGGTGCTGGTCGAGCAGACGATTGTACCGGTCGCGCGTCTTCGGCGCCACGTGCTCCTCGAAGAGCGGCGCTCCGTACCTGCGCGCCAGGTAGAAGACCAGTACCGTGCCTATGATATTGCCGAAGTACAGCAGCGGCCACGCGGGCCAGAACCCGAAGCGTGCGGCACCGAGGTAGCCTACAGCGCCGCCCGGTATGGGCGCCACCACGACCTCGATGATGAC
>DATABQ010000303.1:0-6696 GCA_036259495.1 Longimicrobiales bacterium
CTCATCAGCGCGGCGGCCGCGGCGAATGCCAGCATTCGACGATCGAGCAGTGTGCGACCCCAGTCGACATCCGGGAGCAGCATGCTGCCCGCAGCACGACCCGCCCAGTGGGCGAACAGCAGGCCGAGCACAGTCCCGATCAGCACAATGATCACGGTCTCGCTCAGCACCTGTCCCGCCAGCCGCAGCCGCGTCACCCCGAGCGCGACCCGCACGCCAACCTCGCGGCGTCGTCTCATCCCGCGCGCGAGCAGCAGGTTCGCCACGTTAACACAGGCCATGATCAGCACGAGCAGCGACACACCGAGCAGCCAGAGCGCGATCCGGCCCGTGCGCTGCGGCGCACCCGTACCGACCGCCGGCGCCCGCGCACTGATCACGGAGCCGAGCAGGACCGCTGCGGTCGTGTCGTCGGCGAGGCGCTCGTTCGCCGCGACGAACGCCGCACTCGCCTGCTGCTCGGCGACATTGCGACCGATGCCGTCCCTCAGCCGCGCGATGATGCGCAGCCAGCTCGCCGCACGCGACGTTCTCCATTCATCGCCCACGATGTCCGCTCCCACCGTGCTGATCGGTGCCCACGCATCCACCGGGCTCAGGTCTATTCCGTTGAAGCCGCTCGGAGCCACACCGATGATGGAGTACGATTCATTGTCAATGTCCACACTGGTGCCGAGTACGTCGGCGCCGCCAAACCGGTCCTGCCACAGGTCGTAGCCGATCACGAGCACGCGTTCGCCACGCGGACCGGCGTCCTCTTCCGGTGTGAAGAACCGGCCGCGCACGGGTCGGACACCCAGTGCAGGGAAGTAGCTCGCCGTGACACGCATCAGCTTCAGCTCGACCGCGGATTCCCGGCGTCCCATGATCGTCGTCGCTGCGCCGGTATACGCCGCGACGCTGCTGAACGCGGACACGCCGCTCAGCACGCTGTGGTCGGCGTACGCCATCATGTCCGACGTGGTGGGGCCGCTCGACGGCGGCGTCCGCGTGTACAGCACACGTACGACGTCGTCCGCTTCTGCAACGTGCGGCGGCGGGCTCAGCAGCAGCCGGTCGGTGATGCCGAACATGGCCGCGTTTACGCCGATGCCGAGCGCCAGCGTGAGCACCACCGTGGCCGTGAATGCCACGCTCCGACGCATGCCGCGCACCGCCAGCCGCAGATCGTACCACACCGCTTCCCACCAGGCTGCACGACGCTCGCGGCGCATCATGACGCGATCGATCGATGCCAGTTCCGCCCGCGCCGAAGCGACATCGCCGAACTCCAGCTCAGACCGTCGCCGGGCTTCTTCCGCCGGCAGGCCCTCCGCCACCAGCTCCTCCACGCGCGCCTCTATGTGGAAAGCGATCTCATCGTCGATCTCGCGTGCCACCGTGCTCTCGCTCGCAGGCAGACGGAAGAAGCGACCTCGCCGCTGATCCCCGCTCATGACCCCGCCTCCGCCGTCTCCAGCACCTTCGTCACCGCCGCTGAATACCGCTCCCACCGGACCCTCTGCGCGCCCAGCTGCTTTTGCCCGGCCGTCGTGAGCTCATAATACTTCGCGCGCCGATTGTTCTCCGAGACGCCCCACTCCGCCTTCACCCACCCCCGCTGCTCCATACGGTGCAGCGACACGTACAGCGCGCGGTCCTCGACGATCAACTCGTCGTCCGTGGCATCCCGGATCCACCGCGCAATGGCATAGCCGTGGCGCGGACCCCAGGCGAGCGTCTTCAGCACGAGCACATCGAGCGTGCCCTGCAGCAGTTTCAGGTCGGCATCCGGCATCGTAGCGCCTCCACGTATCGTCTTCACGGAACATATCCGGGGAGCAAGCATAGGTTACCGGCGGATGAGCTGTCAACTCCAGTGCGTCGCGCTGGAAGGGATCGTCTCGAGAAGTCGCACGAAAGGCAGCCGCAGCCGTACCAGCGTTCGGACCGTCCATCCCAGTCCCCTTTCCGGGGCCGCTCCGTTTCGACATTGTAGAAACGAACCTCCTGCGATCAGGACCCGATGACATCACGACCACAACCGCCGCGCGCGGCGATCATGCTGCTCCGCTCGCTGTTGCACGATGCGGAGCGCGACGAAGTGGAGGCGGACATCCGTGGAGAGTACGCGATGCGCTGCGATCGCGACGGTGTGGAGTCGGCGAACGCGTGGATCTGGCGGCAGGCATCCGCATCGGCACCCGCATCGCTGAAGCGGTCGTGGTGGCGGGGCTGGACGGGATTCGAATCACAGGCGCATATGCACAGACCGGGAGGGGTAATGCTGGAGCAGTGGATACAGGACGCACGATTCGCGGTGCGTCGGCTGATGAAGCGGCCATTGTTTGCGACGCTCGCGATCGTGACACTGGCGCTGGGCGTCGGCGGGACGGCCGCTGTCTACAGTCTGGTGCGGACTCTGCTGCTCGAGCCGCTGCCGTACGGCAATTCCTCCACGCTTGCGGCGTTCTGGAATCCGTTCGACTGGTCGCAGGCCGAGCACCTGTTCCTCCAGGACAACATGCCGGCGGGCTTCAGCGACATCGCGGCGTATACGCAGATGGATCTGACGTTCACGGCTCCCGACGGCGGCGCGCCGCAGAGCACGTCGATGATCGTCTCGTCGGCGAACCTGTTCGGGGTGCTGGACGTGCAGCCGCTGTTCGGACAGGTCTTCGGACCCGGCGACGACGCGCAGGGCGCCGAGCCGAAGGTGGTGCTGAGCTACGGACTGTGGCGCACACTGGGGGAGGATCGATCGCTGATCGGCCGCCCGCTCGAGATCGGCGGCGAGCCCCATACGATCATTGGGGTGATGCCACCCGGGTTCTGGTTCCCGGATCCCGAGGCGCGCGTATGGGTGAACGCGCCGTTCGATCCGGAAAACCGGTCCGGCAACTACGCGATGATCGGGCGCCTGGCGGACGGCTACACGTTCGGGAACATGGCTGCACCGCTGGCGCAGATGGGGACGAGGCTGCGTGAACGCTTCGATTATCCGCCCGACTGGGACAAGACGCGCAATCCGGTGTTGACGCCGATCGCAGACTCGGTGGCCGGGACCGTGAAGCCGATGCTGCTCGCGACCCTGGCGGCGATGGCGCTCATCCTCCTGATCGCGTGCTCCAACGTGGCCGCGCTGATGCTCGGACAGGTGGACAGCCGCTCGACCGAGCTGGCGGTTCGCAGTGCACTCGGCGCGAACCGGCGCCAGCTGATGCAGCAGCTGGTCATGGAGACCGTGATTCTGGGTGTGGCGGCGGGTCTGCTGGGTTCTCTTCTCGCGGCCGGATCGTTCAGCGTTCTGAAGCACAGCCTGGCGCTCGGAGCTCTGCTCGACAATGCGCAGCTGGACTGGAGCGTTTTCACGGGCGCGATGGGAATCAGCCTGCTCGCGGCGCTCGTCGTCGCCGCCGTGCCGGCCATCTCGCTCTGGCGCGGCGACCTCAGAGATTCGCTGACGCACTCGCGCACGAGCGGCATCAGCGGGCGGGGCGGCCGCACGGAGAATGCCCTGGTGATCTTCGAGGTGGCGCTGGCAGTGCTTCTCGTGGCAGGCGCGGCGCTCCTGATCCGCACGGTCGACAATCTACGCAGCATCGATCCGGGTGTGACCGTGGAGCAGGTGGCGGTGCTGGACATTATCACGGAATACACGACAGCGCGGCCGGAGCGTGCGCGCATGCTCTCGGACATAATTCCCGGGTTGCAGGCGCTGCCCGGCGTCGAGAACGCGGCGCTGACGCAGCAGCTGCCTCTACGCCACGGAGGCAACAACTGGGGTTTCCACGTCGAGGGAATCGAGCGGGGAAACCAGTCTACTACGGCTTTTCGCATCGTGACGCCCGGCTACCTCAGCACGCTGGGCATCGACATACGACAGGGGCGCGATTTCACACCTGCCGACGCTGTCAGTGAGGAGCCGCTGGTCATCATCAACGAGGCGACGCGCGACGCCTTCTTCGGCCCGGTCGATCCCATCGGAAGAATGGTTGCCAGCGGGACGGGTGGTCTGGCGCGCGTCATCGGCGTCGCCGGGAACGCCGCCGAAGCAGGCCTCACTGCTGGGCCGACGCCCGCGCGCTACATGCTCCTGTCCCACGTGCCGAGCACCGCACTTCAGCAGACGGTCGTCATCCGCACGAGAGAAGGTGTAGATCCCGCGTCGGTGTTCGACGCCGCGCGCAGCACGATCGAACGCGTTGCGCCCATCGTGGCAGTCAGCAACACGACCACTATGCAGGACGTTTTCGACAGGGCAGTGGGTCCCGCACTCCAGCTCAAGAGCCTTCTCGTCATCCTCGGCGGACTGGCACTGGTTCTCGGCGCGGTGGGCGTGTATGGCGTCGTGTCACACTTCGTTGGCAAGCGTCGCCGCGAGTGGAGCATACGGATGGCGCTCGGACTGCGTCCGTGGCAGCTCATCGGCCGGATCGTCGCTCGCGGAGGCATGCTGGTCGCCGCCGGCACCGTCATCGGGATCATCGCGTCACTCGCCGTCATGCGCGTGCTCTCCACGTTCCTCTACGACGTCACACCCGCGGACCGACCATCACTCATGATCGCGATGGCAATACTGCTGGCAGCGGGCATGCTGGCCGCCCTGATCCCGGCATGGCGCGCATCCCGCGCGGATCCCGCAACAGTGCTGCGTGAACAATGACTCAGAACGACGCACCGCTCGGCGCATTCGAGGAACAGGTACTCCTCGCCGTCATGCGCACGCGGGAAAACGCATACGGTATGCGCGTGCGGCAGGAGATCGAGGCTGTGACCGGTCGCGATGTCGCGATCGGTGCGGTCTACTCCACGCTCGACCGCCTGGAGGCGAAGGCGCTCGTCCGGTCCGGGCGCAGCAGCATCGATGGCAGCTCCCGCCGCATGTTCGAGGTCGCGCCCGCGGGTGCCCACGCACTTGCGCAGACGAAGCTCATGCGTGACCGGCTCTGGCGCGGAGTCGATCTGAAACCGCTGCTGGCCGCCTATTGAAGCGTATTCCAATGTGTCCAATGCATCGGGTGCATCCCCGTACGGCCAGGTTGTCGACCCGCGCCCCTGGCCCTCAGTGCACCAGAGCCGCGTATACCAGCCGCTGGAATTCCTGCTCGAGCGGATACGTGCGACCGGGCGTGAACTGCGTCCAGACCATTCCGATCAGATCATTCACGGGATCGATCCAGAAATACGTGCCGACGTATCCGGACCAGCGGTAGATGCCTTCCGGCCCCGGCAGCGTCGCACGCGACGTGTCCACCAGCACTGCACCTGCCAGACCGTATCCGTAGCCCTCATCCATCATCGGGGGGCGACCGAGCGGTGTCAGCGCGGCAGGGAGGTGATTGCGCATCATCACTGCTACGCTCTGCTCATCGAGAACCCTGTGGCCATTCAGCTCACCACCGTTCAACAGCATCTGGGCGAAGCGCAGGTAGTCGTGCGGAGTCGACAGCAGACCTCCGCCGCCCCAGAAGAACCGCGCATCGGGCTCGTACATGCGGCTGAGTGCATCCGTGACTGCCGTCAGCCGGCCGTTCGCGCCGCGCGTGTAAAGCGTGGTCATCCTGGCATCCAGGTCGCGCCCTCTCCTGAACGACGTGTGGCGCATGCCAAGGGGAGTAAAGATCTGCGCCTCCAGAAACTCGTCCAGCGGCCGACCCGAAGCGACTTCGATGACGCGACCCAGCACGTCGATCGCAGCGCTGTACTTGAAGCTGGTGCCGGGTGAGAAGTACAGAGGCAGTTGCGCAATGCTGTCGGCGAACTGCTCCAGTGTGGCGTAGGGATCGAACAATGCCGCACGTTGATACAGCGTGTCGACCGGCGCATCGCCGATCCCATAGCCGAGGCCGGCCGTGTGCGTGAGCAGGTGCCGGACCGTCACCACACTGTCCGGTTCCGTGAGAACCGGTGATGCCGCAGAACCGCCCGCGTACACCTTCACATCAGCAAACGCAGGTATGTAGTCGGATACAGGATCCTCCAGATTCAGCCTCCCGTCTTCCACCAGCGTCATCGCTCCCGCTGCAAGAACCGGCTTCGTCATCGAGTAGATCCGGAACACTGCATCGCTGCGCATCGGCACGCGCGCGTCGATGTCCATCCACCCGAATGCCCGCTGATATCCGATCCGTCCGCCCCGCGCAATCATCGCGACTACGCCAGGAAGCCGGCCTGAATCGACATATGCCTGCAGCGTACTGTCCACGCGCGCGAGGCCCGCTGATGACAAGCCCAGGTCTTCGGCCGGCGCGGGGGAGAGGGTGACTCTCGCCGTGCTGCACGAGCACACGAGCAGCAGTGTCGCAGCGGGGATCAGGACAGGGCGGCGCTTCGCGTGCATTCGAGCCTTTCGAGAGAGGCGCAGGTCACCAATATAGGCGCAGCGGAGTCCACCCGCTCCGTCCGGTGCTGACGCCGGTCAGTGGGTTCGCTCCGTCCGTACCGTCGCGAGCGTAGTCGACCAGGCGATGTGTCCATTGACCTACGGGATCTGCCGTACTACATTGCCCGTAGCTGCTCCACGCCCGCACAACTGAGGTCCGCGCCGTGAACGACTTTCTCTTTACCGATCGAGAGCTCGATGTCATGAGCATCCTCTGGCGTGCCGGTTCCGGTACGGTAACAGAGGTGCGCGAGGCACTGGGCGAATCGTTGGCGTACACATCGGTCCTGTCGGTTCTGCAGACGCTGGAGGCGAAGGGCTTCGTGTGCCAC
>DATABQ010000304.1:0-3842 GCA_036259495.1 Longimicrobiales bacterium
ACGAGATGCAGGAACTGGAGCTCGCGGTAATGCTCACCCTCCACGTACCACTTCCATTCGGGACCGCGAATGACGCTGCGGATCTCCTGCTCGAGCGCTGTGCGGTAGGGCGTTCCTTCGGCCATGAGCGTCTCCAGCTCCGGCGTCGTGAGGTCGCCGATCGTTTCGTCGAGCAGCTCCGAGAGCTCCGATTCCTCGCGGATGCGCTCGAGCACACCATGAACGATGGAGCCGTGCACGTTTGCGGGAATCGGCGTCGCTGCAGCAGCTTGGGCCGGCTTGCGCCTGATGAAATGCCACCACGGCTGCACGCCATGCATGTACACCATCTCCCACGTCTTCGGATTGCGACGTCGCTGCATCTCCTCGGTGGCGGACGTGATCCAGCGCCGGGCTGGTGACGGTGCTGGTGCAGCGGACGGAAGTATGGCACCGGAGGCAATGCGATCCAGCCAGCCCAGGTCGACCTCGGCAGACAGCTGCCGTGCCGGTGCGGGCGGTGCATCCGTGAGAGGTGCGGACGTCAGCAGATCTTTCGCGCGAGCCAGCCACGCACCGAACGAATCGGTCGCTTCGCCACCTGCGAGGATCAGGCGATCCCGCGCACGGGTAGCCGCGACATACAGGAGTCGCGCGTTCTCGGCGGCATCTTCGAGCTTCCGCCGCTGGAGCAGCTTCTCGGCGCGGTCACCGCGATCGTCCCTCTTCGGACAGAGGAGCGGTCCGAAATCCGGATCGGTCCAGTAGTCGTTCGACGACTGGTCGCGCGGCACGGCGCCGACACCGATGAGGAAGACGACCGGCCACTCCAGCCCTTTCGCGGAATGGATTGTCGAGAGCGTCACGACATCGTCGCTGTTGCTGTAGAGCGGCGCCTGCGGCAGTCCCTGATCCGCTTCACCCCAGCTGTCCCACAGCTCGACGAATGCGCCGAGCGGCTGATCGCGGAACTCCTCCGTCACACGCACCAGACCATGCAGGTTCGCGATCGCCTCGCGTGCGCCGGGCAGCAGGTGCAGGTGGGCACGATAGCCGCTCTCCTCCAGCACCCACGTCAGCAGCTCATCGAGCGGCACGCGATCCTTGAGCCTTCCGGCGGAATCGAGCAGTGCGAGTCCGGCCGTGAGCGCCTCCTTCTCGACCTGCGTGACCGCGGCATGCTCCGGCGCCTCGAACCATTCGCCCTCGCGCAGGAAGCGCGCGGCCTGCACGAGCAGCGAGCCCGGCCCGGCCGCCATGCGGATGCGCGCGATCGTCTCATCGCGCAGACCGACGAACGGTGAGCGCAGGAAAGCGAATGCGCGCAGGTCGTCGGCCGGATGCTGGAGCAGGCGGAGCAGAGTGATGCAGTCGAGCACCTCCATGCGGGTCGAGAGGCCGGCCTGCCCCTGCTCGTAGAACGGTACGCCATGCGCGCGCAGCTCGCGCAAATACGACGGCAGCTGAGTGCGGGTGCGATACAGCACGGCAATGTCGCCATACCGGCACGGCCGCGCCTCACCCGTGACGGGGTCAGTCACCTGAACGCTGCCGACCATCTGCCGGATGCGCGCGGCCACCCACGCGCACTCCTGCTTCGCATCCTCCGGCTGTATCCACTCCGCCGCGCCCGTGGCGCCGGAACGGTACGCGACCAGATCGGAATACTCGATACGGCTGCCGGGACACTCGGCCTCGAGCGCCGTACCGGTCTCCTCGATGGCTCCGGCCAGTGCGCGATTCACGAATGCGATGACCGCGTCGTCGCTGCGGAAGTTGCGCGTGAGTCGCAGCGTGCCGGCTTCGCCGAGCTCACGTTCGACGCTGTTCCACACGCTGATGTCGGCGCCGCGGAACCGGTAGATGCTCTGCTTCGCATCGCCGACGAAATAGAGCTGCGGCCGCGGCACGCCGCGTCCTATGGCGTACGCAATATCGCGCTGCGCCGCGTCCGTGTCCTGGAACTCATCGATGATCAGGATGCGGTAGCGACGCTGGAGCATCGCGCGCGCAGCAGCGCCGTGCTCTCCCGCGAGCAGGTCGCGCGTGTCGAGGATCAGCGCATCGAAGTCGCGGACGTTCTCCTCGAGCAGATAATCGAGCCAGCGTGCCTGCGCCGTGCGTGCGAGCCGGATCAGCACTGCGCATCGGGTGCATGTCAGCTCGTCGGCGACAGGGCTCCACGCATCGCACAGCTCCTGGAGCCTCTTCGTGTCGAGAACGCCATCGCGCGCCCAGGTCTCGTACCGGTCCGCGTGCCAGCGCAGGTCGCGCAGGACCGCCGCAACGAGGTCGGCGGCACCCGCCTGGTGCGGGTACCCATCGAGCGTGAACGTGCCGACGATGTCCATGACGTCCGCATCGCTCTCGCCGAGGCGCTCGAGGATGAGATCCCGGATGATCGCGTTCAGCTCCAGCCGCGACTGCCGTTCATCGAGCACGCGGAACGTCGGGTCGATGCCGAGACGAAGCGCATGCTCGCGCAGGATCTGACCGCAGAAGCCGTGGATGGTGCCCACGGCCGCGCGATCGATCTGCCAGAGCAGCTCCTCCGCGCGCGTCGACTTCGCGATCTCCTCGCGCAGCTTCGTCTTCAGATCGTGCGCGGCCTTCTCCGTGAACGTGATCGCCGCGATCTGCTCGAGCGTGCACGGGTCTGCGCACGGCTCGAGGCCCGTGTCGAGCCCCAGCAGCCACAGAACCTTTCCGACGATCGTCGTCGTCTTCCCGGTTCCGGCATTGGCAGTGAGGAGCAGGTCATCGTCCGAACGGATCGCTGCCTGCTGCTCCGGCGTCCAGCGATGCTCAGCCATCGAACCGGCTCCCTTCCTTCAGCACCGCCTGCGTGCGGATCACGCCCTGGTCCGGATCGTACCACAACCACTCGGAGCTCGCGGCCATCACCGCCTCGAACAATCCCTCACCTACACGCGCCGGCACCGAGAACGCATACGCGAGCGCCGCATCGTATTTCGCTGTACCCACGCCGATCATTGCGCCGTTCTTGGGCTTGTTGGGCGTCTTCAGGGCGCGATACCGCGCCTTCGACACATCGATATCTGCCGTCTGCCTGAGCGCCTCCGCATACAGCGGCGCCTGGAGCAGAACGCCATCCGCGTAGCACTTCGCCGCCGGCACCGTGCTCGACTTGTAATCGAGAACGAAGAAGCGGCCCCGGGCATCACGATCAATCCGATCGATGCGACCGGTCAGACGCATGCGGACGGTCTCGCCTTTCACGTCCGTACCGGTCACGACGACGGCCTCCCCGTTGCCATCCTCCAGCACGTACTCGCAGCGCCACGGGACCTCGCCCGTTTCGTGGATGTAGTCGAGCTCCCACGCGACATAGGACCGGATCCGCTCCGCCAGCCCGGTGCGTGTGACCGCCCACAGCGGCGGAATGCCGAGCCACCCCCCATCCTTCTCCCGCTCCGCGATAACGTCCGCGATCGCCGCATCGAGCCGTTCCGCCGCGGCGCCGGTGAGCGACGCCGGCATGTCGTCCAGGCACGCGTTGTAGAAGCGTTCGAGGATGTCATGTGCGATGCTGCCGAACGCGAGCGGCGATGTCGACTCCTCCGCCTCATCCAGCGGACGCAGGCGCAGCACGCGATCGATCAGGAACAGGAACGGACAGCGGGTATAGGTCTGGAGCTGACTGGCGGACCAGACGTGCTCCGGCCCGTATCGCGTGCGCAGGCGATCGAGCACGACGGGGTCCCGGATCACGCCGTTCCACATGCTGAGGCCCCGCGCGACGGCACGATCGGGCACACCGCGCGCCTGCTCCGCGTGTGCATGCAGAACCGCACGCCGGACGATGTCCGCTTCCGAAGTGACCACGGGACCGTCGTCAGCGG
>DATABQ010000305.1:0-4135 GCA_036259495.1 Longimicrobiales bacterium
CCGGCTCCGATACGCTGCTCGCCCGTCTGGATACGTATCTGGCAGGCGAAGCGTTCCGGATGGCAGTCGAACGCTGGATCGAGCTCCTGAAGGAAGAGGTTCGCGATCGTCCCGTCGGCGAGCTGCTCACGGAGGAACGACAGGCTGCACTCACGACCGCGGCCGATCGCTGGCTGAGTGAGGCCGTCGAAGGAGAAGCATTCGCCGGCGCGATCCAGGATTACGTCGACCGGGGCGCGGTCCGCCTGCTGAAGCCCGATCGCACGTTCGAGCAGCTGCTGCCTCCGGGTCTCGTCTCTGCTCTCGAGCGCGCGATCGCCGGTTACCTGCCGATCGCGATCGAGCGGCTGGGCGGGATGCTGGACGACCCGGGCGCCCGCGCGAAAGTCGAGCAGGTGCTGCACGAGCTGCTCGATCGCTTCATGAAGGACCTGAAGTTTCATCAGCGCCTGGTTGCTGCACTGCTGATCACGCCGGAGACCGTCGACCGCGTACTGAAGGCCGTCGAACGCGAGGGCGCAGGCAAGATATCCGAGCTGCTTCAGGATGAGCCCGTCCGGCTGGCCATGGCGCGCGGCGTGAACAACGCGATCATCGAGTTTCTCGCGAAACCCGTCGTGTCGGTGCTCGGCGAACCCGGCGACGAGTCGGTGGAGAACGCGAAGGACACCGTCGTTCGGTGGTTCGTCGATGTCGCGCGCGACCCGCAGACGCGCGGCTTCGCCGTCGAAAAGCTCGGGGGACTGCTCGGTTCTGTACACGGCCGCACCTGGGGCGACCTGTTACGTCACATGCCCACCGAACGCGCCGCGGATGCACTGGTCACAGCCGCGCGTAGCGAACGCGCTGGTGAGTTGTACCGCGACGCAGCCGTTCGCGGCGTCGACTGGATGCTGGAGCGACCCATCGGCCGCATCGCCGACAAGCTGGGCGAGGATGCCGCGGAGCGCGCGGAACGTGCCCTCTCGGGTCCGCTCTGGAACTGGATCCAGGAGCAGGTCCCACCGATCGCTCAGCGGGTGGATATCGCCGGCCGTGTCGAACAGAAGATAAGGGAATTCCCGATGGAGCAGCTCGAAAACATCATCCGCGGCGTCACGGAACGCGAGCTGAAGCTGATCGTTAAGCTGGGCTACGTTCTCGGCGGGTTGATTGGTGCGGTGTCGGCTGGCATTGCACTGCTGTTCTGAGCTGCAGCCGCCCACCGCTCCAGGAGCGTCCGGTCGGCTGCGTCGATGGGCTTCGAGCTGCCCGCAGCATAATCATACAACACCTGCACGGCTGTGCCGCTCGACAGCAGTGCGCCTGCATCGCTGCGGATCTCGAATTCGGTCGTGAAGCTCTTCGCACCCACACGTCGTACAGCCAGCCCCACCACGACGTTCGCCGGATAGCGCGTGCGCTCGTGGAAGCGCAGCGTGATCTCCGCCATCACGTAATCGATCGCATCGATCGATGCACTGCCCTTGAGCTCACGCCAGAAGGCGGCGCGTGCTTCCTCGAGATAGATCAGCGGCAGCGTATGGTGCGCATGACCCATCGCATCGAGGTCACGGAACCGGACAGGCACTTCGGTTCGAAACCAGCCGTCGACCGCTACGTTCACGACGCGTCGCGCATCTGGACAACGGCGGCAAAGGCGTAGCCGATCATGCTGATCGCGATGAGGATGGCGCCGGGCAGGAACAGACCCGTCACGATGACACCCCCGACTACGAGCATCATCCCGATCACAGTGAGTGCAACAGCTGCTGTCACTGCATGCGAGCTGTGCATCATCGGCGCGGCTTCAGCAGATCGATGTGCTGCTTCTTCAGCCGGCGCGCCTGACCTGGCTTCACCACCCGATCCTCACGCGCGCCCGGCAGTCCGGGTGCGCCGATACCCACCCAGACGCCGAGCCCGAGTGCGGCGACCAGCCCGCCGACGATCAGAATTCCCATTTCTCAACCTCCTTCGTGCAATCCAGGGTGCAGCGGGTCTGCCGGGCGCTCGCGCAGCCTGTCCGACACCGGCATCTCCTGGATTCTCCTCAGTACCGCCTGGTGCAGCGTTTCGTTCGCGGCCAGAATTCCGTGCACATATGGGTCCGCTCGATTGAACTGCGGCGATGCACCGTTGACGTCTGTCGTGCGGCCGCCTGCCTCCGACACCAGCAGTACACCTGCACAGATGTCCCACTCGCTCTTGGGGCCTCGGCTCACGAACGCCTCGCCCTGCCCCGCCGCCACGCCCGCGAGCTTGTACGCCGTACTCCCTGCCGGCTCGATGCGCCAGCCGGCGCGGAACGGATCGAACTCGCCCGCAGCGATCTCGCTGCGCGATGCGAGCATCGTCACGCCATCCTCGAGCCCCCGCTCGCTCACGTGCAACGCCACTGCCGCCTCACCCGCACGCGACACGAAGGCCCCCCCGCCGCGCACGGCGTAGAACAGCTCGTCACGCGCCGGATTGAACACGACGCCGACGAGCGGTGCGCCGTCCTCGACGAGGCCCACGGAAATTGCGAACTCCGGCAGCTTCGCGATGAACGAACGCGTGCCGTCGATGGGATCCACCACCCACACCCGCCGCTTCGCGAGACGGTCCGGCCGGTCGCGCGTTTCCTCCGACAGCCAGCCATACGACGGGCGCGCGCCGATGAGCAGCTCCTGCAGCAGCGCATCCGCAGCGAGGTCCGCCTCCGTCAGTGGCTGATCCGGTGTCTTGTGCTCCACCACCAGATCCCGCCCGAAGTGGCGCATGACCACCTCGCCCGCGCGGCGGGTCGCATCGATCGCGAGCGCCAGGTCCGTGTCGCTCACCGATCCAGCACTTCGATGCGTCGCGCCGCGACCCGCAGCGGAATGATGATCGCCGCCGCCGATATCGCCGCTGCGATACCGAGGCTCACGACCAGCCAGGCAGTCGTGCCGCCGCCGACCGGCCCCTCGTAACCCGCTGCGCCCGGTTGCTGCGCACGCAGCATCGAATACACCGGCCACGCCTGCAGCGCGATGATCACACCGAGGTACGCGGTCGCCGTCATCATGAACAGCAGCCCGCCGAAGCTGGTCGGAATCTCGGCAGGGTTCTCCGTATCGAACTTGGGAAACATCGCACCGAAGCCGAGCGCCATGGACGCGATGGCGAACGTCATGACGATGATCGTGACGACGGACAGGGCCATCATCACGCCATCGATCCGCAGGATGATGTTCGTTCCGACCGTCAGTGTCAGTGCGAGCACGAGAAGCGGCGTGAGGCCCACCCAGAACTTGCTCCACAGCAGTGAGCGCAGATCGAGCGGCGAGGAGCGCAGCAGCCAGAGCGTGCGGCCCTCCAGACTGATGGCCGGGAACAGAAAGCGCGCCGCGATGGCGGCCAGCACGAATCCGGCGAGGCCGAGATTCAGGAAGGAGATGACATTGATCAGGAAGAAGCCGACCTCCTCACCCGAGAAGAGCGGCAGCACTTTGATGTTGTACACGTAGACGACCACCAGCACCGCGAGCAGGATCAGCTGCGACCACTGCGTCGTGTCGCGGAAGAATGTGCGAATGTCCTTCGCGACCAGGCTCCGCGCTGTGACCGGCACTGCACTGAGCACGTGCTCGATCTTCTTCTTCTGCCTTGCCGCGTCGCCGCTCTGCTGCTCCGCCCCTTCCTGCGATCGGCTGAGACCGTCGCGGTAGAGCTTGCCATGGACCCAGGTGCCGATCACGAAGAATGCCGCGGCCGTCGATACCAGCAGCAGCAGCGGGAAAGGATCGGAGCCCCGCTCACCCACGCCGAGCGAAGCCAGGATCGACTGCGCCGTCCATTCGCTCGGCAGCCACACCGACTGCGGCGTGCGCAGCGCGGCGATGAAGTCGACCAGGTCACGGAAGCCTTCCGGCCGCGCCAGCTGTTCCGGCCGGAGCAGGCGGAACAGCATGACGAGCGCGGCGGCACCGAACAGTGCGATGAGCGCCAGGATATCGCGCGCGCGTCTGGCCGGGAACACGTTCACCAGCACCTGCGTGATTGCGGTGCCCGCAACTGCAGGCAGCACGAGGAAGCTCGCGAGTGCCACGATGGTGATCAGAACGAACGGAATCGTGATGCCGTACGCAACTCCGAACGCGAGCAGGATCGGCAGCAGCACGACGAGCAT
>DATABQ010000306.1:0-3889 GCA_036259495.1 Longimicrobiales bacterium
ATCGTGGATTGTTACGGGCGAGGCGTTCAGTGTCAGATCGAGGCGGCGACTTCGACCGCCGCCTTCGATACTGCCTCCGCCGTCGAAGACCGATCTGCCACCATCGCTCGACGCGTGCTCGAGCATGCCGGTGAAATTCAGTCGATCCCGTCTCCCGGAGCCCTGCACGTTTCCGGAGACGCTGCCCTTCATCTTCAGCTCGGGTGCAAACGCGGCCACCAGCGCGAGCTCCAGGTGCCGCACGTCAGCATCGAACGAGCGGGCCGCAACGCTGCGGTTGCGCACGTCGAGCACACCGCGCCACGCGATTTCGGAATCGGCGCCCGTACCGCTGCCGGTCAGGCGCATATCGCCGCTCGTCTCGAGTGCCGATAGCGGACCGCGCACCTCCACCGTCCCGACCAGCAGCCCGTCGACCGGGAGGCCCCCGGGCAGAATGCTCTCGATCAGGTCCACGTCCAGTGGCGACGCACGGAGATCGACGTTCGTGAAGTACAGTGTATCGCCCGTCACGACGCCGAACGAACCGGCCACACTGGTACCGGGTGTCGAGAGACGTGCGTCCTGGGCGAGCCAGAGGATGCCCTTCGGCTGGGACTGCACGCGCAGCAGCACGGAGCCGCCGCCCTCCTCCGGAATCTCCGGGTGCAGGAACTGGAGATCGCTGAAGGCTACGCGGCTGGCCTCGACGCGAATGTCGATGTCGTTGCCGCCTTCGTTGAGCAGGACGCGACCGATCACAGAAGCGCGCGTCGCCGGCAGCTCGACTTCCGGCAGGTCGAACGCAACGATCGTGTCTCGCATCGTGATCGTGCCGCCCATGTCCTCGATGAGCAGCGGATCACGCCAGAGAAACGCGCGGGACTGAAGTGAGCCGATCTCGATCAGCCGACCCGGCTCGATGGGCGATTCCCAGATGACGCGATTGAGCCGGGCGTTCAGATCCTCGAATCGCATCACGCGCGCGAGGCCGCCCTGGAGGCGGTCGATGATCATGCGCGCCGTGTCCGATGGCTCGATCGGGCCATCCGGCTCGAGCGGCATCCGGACCGTCGCGGTGCCATCGTGGATGACTGCATCGTTGAACAGAATCAGACGACGGGTCGAGGGCGCGTCCTCGCCGGGGCTGTTGTCGGGGAATACATACTCGAAGTTCCACGCGGTATCGCCGGGCAGCTGCTCGAGCACGATCTCCGGGCCATACAGCGCAACGTCGTTGAGGACGACGCTGCCGCCGAGGAGCGTACGGATGTTGTAATTGAGCTCGATGCTGTCGGTCGCCAGGAACGGGCGTCCCTTCGGATCGATGATCCCGAAGTCGTGCAGGACGACGCCGCCGAGCAGTCCGGGACCGGAGACGCGGCCGATGCGCAGCTCACCGTCGACGCGCTCCGCCAGCCAGCTGACGGCGAAGCCGCGCACGCGCTCCATGCCCCAGTCGGTCCGCGAGAGCAGGAAGATGAGCCCGGCAGCGAGCAGAAGTCCGCTCAGCACGCCAATGGCGATATAACCGGCTAGACGGAGTGGTCGCGACACGTCAGAACGCCTGTCCTATCGAAAAGTGAAACTGGAACCGCTCCGGCTGCCAGACGACGGACGGCAGCGCGCGCAGCGTGCGCCGGTTGCCGAGCTCATCGACCGGATAGATGACATCCGGCTCTATATCCTGGCACACATCCTCAGACGTCCGGTGGCAGACTTCCGTCGTGACCACCGCCAGCCGTTCGGCGCCGGCGGGGTTGTACCCGACATCGATCCGGATGGGACCAATCGGACTCAGGTACCGGATGCCGAAGCCGGGTGTCCATGCCAGAGTAGTGAAATCCACGTCGTCGACACTGCGCCAGACCTGGCCCAGGTCGAGAAACGCCGCACCTCGGACCCGGTCCGACCAGATCGGGAAGCGCGCCTCGACGTTTCCTTCCAGCATGACTGCTCCGCCTACCGGCCGGACGTCGAACTCGCCGGGGGCGCGCGCGGCCAGCAGCGTCACGTCGCACGTGCCGGCGTTGATCGCCTGCGGTGAGCAGCCGGGTCGGAAGCCGGTGGTATCGGCGAGGACGCGGCCATCATCGATCGTGAGCAGCTTCGGTCCGAGCCGATACTGGGCAAAGCCGCGCACGCTGTTGGAGCCTCCGCCGAAGAAACGCTTCTGCGGATGCAGCCCGAGTCCACTGCCGGGTGCACCGACTGCACGGGCCCAGCCCGGCCGCAGACGGGTGGCAATAACCACGCCGCGGAAGGGGTCGTGATAGGCGGAGACTTCGCCGAGGAGTCGCACGTAGTCGAACTCCGAACCGGTCTCGCGCGCGGCATACTCCCCGTCCAGCCGGAGTATGTAGCCGCCGGTGGGTGAGAAGATGCTGTTGGAGCGATCGACGCCGACGGACACGGCGAGTGGCGCGAGCCAGTGCGCGCTCCGCAGCACATCGATCTCGCGCTCTTCGCACACCGTGAAGTTGACGCAGAAGATGAGGTCGCCGTCGGACTCGAGCTCGGTGAGCTCGGGGCGGTATCCGATCGATGCGACGATGTTGCGGCCGAACGAGCGACTGAAGGACAGGTAGCCGCCGCGCGATGTGCGGACGTACACGCCCGGCAGCGTGAACCGCTCGAGGAAGAGCCCCGCGCCGAACGTGTTCTGCAGATCGAAAAACCACGGCTGACTGAAGTCGACGGCAATGGATCCGGCTGCATCGCAGTAGATGCCGGAGCAGCCTTCGAAGCCCGGGAGCGGACGCAGCGGCTCGGCAATGATGTTGGAGACGCGGCCCCGCACTTCCAGGCGACGCGCCCGGCCGAGAAAATTGCGGCTGATCCAGCTGCCCTCGGCGTTCAGAAAGTCTGCGGTGCTGAGGCCGACGCCCAGACGGATGCGGTGCAGGTCGCCCTCGTTCACCTGGACGGTCACAGCGAGCGATGTGTCCGTCGGTGTCGGTTCCGCAGTGATGATCTGCGCGTGACGGAACATCGAGAGGCCGAAGAGGTTGCGCTGGCTGCGCAGCAGCGCCTGGCGGCTGTAGAGATCACCTTCCCGGAACGTCAGCATGCGCTGAACGACTGACGGCGAGACACGCTCCGTGCCGGTGATGGTGATCTCACCGAACCGAGTGAGCGGACCCGGTATCAGCTGATACTCGACCTGCGCCCGACGGTCGTCGTTTGCCGGGATCTCGTAGTTCGCGAGGACGTCTGCCGCCGCGTAGCCGCGGTTCGCGAGACGGCTGATCAGTGTGTCCCGCGCGGCCTCGAACGCGATGATGCTGAGAGGCTGGCCGGCGCGGAGCGGCAGGGCTGACGCGAGGCCGCCGCCGATCTCGGAGGCGCCCTGGACCTGCACGCTCGTGACGACGACGGGCTCGCCCTCGGTGATGCGGAACAGGACATCCATGCCGCGCGCGGAGCGCGTCGTGTCCAGCGCGATGCGCGCGTCGCGAAAGCCGCGCTGATGATAGAACAGCCGCACACGCAGCAGGTCGGCCGTGAGGGTGCGCGCGTCGAAGTAGTGGCGGTCGAGCGATGCGCCCAGCCAGCAGACCGGCTGGAGCGCGGCGCTGATGCACCGTGTCGGCTGCGTCGCAATGACGCTGCGCACCAGCTCCACGGGGATCTGCTGCGTTCCTTCGATGCTGACCGAGCGCACCTCCACCGTGTCGCGCACGGCCTGCGCGACACCGCTCGCCGGTGCGGCCGCAGCGAGCAGTGCGATCGCAATGAAACGCGCGCACCATGCCGCTGTCCGGTGCAGAGCCCCATCGCGAGGCGCGCTCGTGTGCCGCATCACGACTCCGCGGTGTCCGCGCCCCGTGATGCGTTGCCCTCGCCCGAAGTGCCGCCGGGCGGCGCGCCGGACCCGCGCTTCGGCTTCCGACCTTCCATCGAGTCGGGG
>DATABQ010000307.1:0-1961 GCA_036259495.1 Longimicrobiales bacterium
CGGATGGTCCGCCCTTCTGACGGATCTGCTCGAACTGCTCGTTGCGCCCGGTCAGGATCTTGTGAGGATAGCCCTGATGCCCGACGTCCCAGATGACTTTGTCGCGAGGCGTGTCGAAGATGTAGTGGAGCGCGATGGTGAGCTCGACCACGCCGAGACCGGGTGCGAAGTGCCCGCCCACCTTGCTCACCACGTCGACCATGCGGTCGCGAATATCCTGCGCGACCTGCGGCAGCTCGGATTCCGCGAGTTCTCGCAGGTCCGCCGGGGCCATTATCCGATCCAGTATTGACACGACTCCTCCATGCATACGTTGCCGGAATCTATCACCGATTCCGATCGACGGCGAATCGGGCCAGCCGTTCCAGCACAGGGCTTTTCAGCCCGGCCGCCGATAATGCGCCCAGAGCAGCGTCCACTTCGGCGCCGGCAGCCTCGCGGGCGCCAGCCACCCCCATCTGCGCCGCGAACGTGGCCTTGTCCGCGTCCAGGTCCTTCCCGGCCGTCTTTCCCAGAGCCGCGGAATCCATCGTCACATCCAGCACGTCGTCGGTAATCTGGAAAGCCATTCCCAGATGGCTGCCGAACGCGCTGAGCGCCTCGATCTGCCCCGGGCTGCCACCGCCGAGGATGCCGCCGATCCGGAGCGCAGCGCGGAAGAGCGCGCCCGTCTTCATCGCGTGAATTCGGCGCAGCGCGGCCGCGTCGGGACTGATCCGCTCCGACTGGAGGTCCAGCAGCTGGCCGCCCACCATGCCGGCCGCACCTGCACCGCGGCAGAGCCCGCGGACGGCTTCCGCCGCGAGCGCGGGCGAAACTCCCATCTCGAGCGCACTGTCGTGAAGCAGTCGTGCAGCACGAGGGATGAGCGCGAAGCCGGCCAGCATCGCGGCGGGCGACCCGTACGCACGATGCGTGGTCGGCTGCCCGCGACGTAGGTCGTCATCGTCCATGCAGGGCAGATCATCGTGCACGAGCGAATAGGTGTGCATCAGCTCGAGCGCGCAGCCGGCGCGCAGCTGTGACTCGCGTGAGCCGGGCGCACCGCCCGCAGCGTCCATTGCGGCCAGACACAGCAGCGGCCGGAGCCGCTTGCCGCCCGCCCCTACGGCGTAGCGCATTGCGGCAGTTACCACATCACCAGCGGTGAGCTCGCCAGCGAGAGCCGAGAGCGAGCGGTCGACTTCATCGCGCAGGGCTGCGTCCATGTATCCCGCTCCGGCAGCGGTCACAGTGCTCACTCGCCGGGATCCAGCTTCTCGGTCCGGATACCGTCGCTGTCCTCCAGCAGTCGCTCGATACGGAGCTCGGCATCTTTTACGAGCGACTCGGCGGCTCGCAGGTGCGCGACGCCCTCTTCGAACAGCCGCATGGCGTCCTCGAGCTCGATGTCTTCACGGTCCAGGTCGGCTGCAATGCGCTGCAGGCGATGGATGCGGGCACCGAGCGGCATATCGTCGGACTTCTGCTCTTCACTGCTCATCGATCTCTTCTTCTGTCCGTTCGGTGCGGGCGTCGACCGTGCCGTCCGCGATGCGCAGCCGGAACGGCATGCCGAGAGCAAAATCGGCGGTCCGGCGCAGAATCCGGCCACTCTCGTCGAGGGGTACGGCATACCCGCGCGCCAGCGACTGCAGCGGTGAGCGGGCGTCGATACCGGCAGCGAGCTGAGCGATCGTGGCACGGCGCTTCTCCACGATCCGACGCACCCTTCGCTCGAGCCCCTCGCCTGCGCCTCCGATCTGTTCCTGCCGGCGTTCGATCAGGCGGTGGATCCGGCGGTCCAGCCGCTCGCGCGAGACATCCAGCTGCTCACGCCGCCGGACCGCGAACCTCCGCAGCGTGCGGGCGAGCCGCATGCGTGCGACACTCAGCTCGTCGCGGAGAGCACTGCCGTCCGGCACCGCGTGCTCCGCCGCGGCGGACGGCGTCGGCGCACGCAGGTCGGCGACGAGGTCGGC
>DATABQ010000308.1:0-5936 GCA_036259495.1 Longimicrobiales bacterium
TCCACCCCGAATCCCGGTCCATCGGTCGCGATCTCGAACAGCACACCAGTCGGCTCCCGGAAGTACAGGCTGCGGAACCAGTAGCGGTCGACCTTGCCGCTGTTCCGGACGCCGAGCGTGTTCAGGTGGTCGGCCCACGCATCGTAATCCGCATCCTTCGCGCGAAACGCCACGTGGTGCACGCCGCCGGCGCCCTGTCGCGCCACGGGCAGGTCGGGCTGCACGGCGACGTGGAGCTCGGCACCGGGACCGCCCGAACCCATCTCGTACACGTGTACCTGATGGAGCGAGCTTGCCGGGTGCGAGTAGTCGCGCTCATGCTTCATGTTGAGCACCTGAGTCAGAATGGCCGCCGTGGGGCCGGGGTCGGGCACGCTCATGATGATCGGACCAAGCCCCCGTATCTGGTGTTCGACCGGCACAGGGCTCCGCTCCCAGGGCACGGCCGCATCGCCGTCGCCGCCGTCGTCGATCAGCGACAGACGCTGGCCTTCCGCGTCCTCGAAGTCGATCACTGCCCGCCCGTCCCTCTCGATCACACCCGTGGAGGTCACCTTCTGCTCCGACAGGCGGCGCGCCCACCACTCCAGCGTATCGCCACCGCTCACGCGCAGATGCGTTCGCACGATGCTGCGCGTGCCGCGGCTCTCCCGCGGCATCTTCCAGTCGAAGAACGTGACGTCCGTGCCCGGGCTGCCCGCGCCGTCGGCGTAGAACAGATGGTATGCGGACACGTCATCCTGATTGACGCTGCGCTTTACCAGCCGCATGCCGAGCACGCGCGTAAAGAAGCGGTGATTGTCACGAATGTCGGCGGTGATCGCCGTCAGATGATGTATCCCGCCGAGCTGCATCTTCTTCCTCCCGTTCCTCGTTCGCCGGTCTTCGCTGCAACTACGGCGCCCGACCGTACATGTCCTCGCGAGCGGTCTGCGCCAGCTCTACGAGAAATCCGGCGATGCGTTCGGTCGCGGCAGCAACGAACACGGCGCCCTTCGCCGCCGATGCCGCACCCGGATCGCCGACGCCCGTGTCCTCCGTGACCTGTGTCCATTCCCGCTGTGTCCACGCCCACCCCTCGCGGAATGCAGTGATCCGGAACGGTCGCGCCGCGCCCGACCCGGCCTCATCGAGCGGGAGCACGAGATGGGGCGCGAGGTGCATCACAACGCTCGTCTCGAGCTCGCCCGCGTGGTCGCCCGGCTCATCGAAAAACTGCGCGGCGTCGACGCACGTCCACCAGTTGAGCGTGCACAGCAGCATCTGCGTGAGCGGCTGAAGCTCCCGCATCAGCGTTTTGACGTCATTGCCGCCGTGTCCGTTCAGGACGACGAGGGATCCGATACCGTGAGGCTCCAGGGACGCCACGATATCGGCAAGGAGCGCCGTCTGTGTGCGTGGATTCATGTTGATGCAGAAGGGAATGTCCAGCTGTCCGGTCTGCACGCCGAACGGAATCGCCGGGAGCACCATTACGCGGGCGCCGCGATCGACGGCAATGCGTGCAGCCTCGGCTGCGACGCTCCCGGCCTCGAGCGTGTCCGTACCATAGGGAAGATGGAAATTGTGGGCCTCCGTCGAGCCCCACGGCAGCACTGCGACATCGCATCGGGTGTCTTTCACGACCTTCCAGTTCGCTTCCTCCAGCATCCAGCTGCGCGCGGTCATTGGCCTCTTCGGTGTGAGCATCTGATCCGGTACATCCACGTCAGGGTGAGCATCTGATGCGATGAATCTACGTTCCGCGTGTACACCGAACACCCACGCACGCTGCCGTCGGTGGTTTCGTCAGGCGGCGCCCGGCGCGGCGATGCGGACGCCGGCCTCCAGCAGCACCGCGCGTACCCGCGCCGCGATGGCCACCGCCGTTCGCCCATCGCCATGAATGCAGACGGTCTCCGCGTGCAGCCTGATGTCGGCGCCGGCCGTGGTGCGCACCACCCGATCGGCGACCAGGCGCAGCACACGTGCAGCAGCCATTTCCGGATCGTCGAGTACGGCACCCTCGGCGTCGCGCGGTGTCAGCGTTCCGTCCTGCTCGTAGCCGCGGTCCGCGAAGGCTTCGGGCACTGCACGAACTCCGACGAGTTCCGCCTCCGTAATGATCCGGCTGCCGGAGAGGCCGTACAGCAGCAGCGTGGGGCTCGCGTCGCGGACAGCACGCACGACGGCACGCGCGACATGCGCATCTCCCGCTGCATCGTTGTACAGGGCGCCGTGAGGCTTGACGTGTGCGACGGGCACCCCCAGCTCGCGCGCTGCATCGCAGAACGTGCCGATCTGCTTCGCGACAGTTTCGTAGATCTCACCCGGCGTCATGTCCATGCGATGGCGCCCGAATCCCTCACGGTCAGGGTAGCCCGGGTGCGCGCCGGCCGCGATGTGGTGCTGCGCAGCGAGGGTGAGGGTTTCGCGGATGGTCCGGTCATCGCCGGCGTGAGCACCGCACGCGATGTTCGCGGAGGTGATCCAGGGCATCAGGTCCGCGTCGCGTCCTGCGCCCTCGCCGAGATCGCAGTTCAGGTCGATTCGAAGCATGCTCATGAAGAGTAGTGGACACGAATCGCTTCGGAGAACATCCGCAGGTCATGCTCATGCTCGAGGTAGAGCGACTGAGCCTCACCGATGCCGATTTCGCGGAATCGGATGCGCAGGCCGGGCGGAGCCTGTGCGAGGACTCGCAGGTCGAGCGATATGACCGATGCCATGCGCGGGTAGCCGCCAATGGTCTGATGATCGGCCATGAGCACGATCGGATCGCCTGACGGCGGCACCTGGATGGTCCCGGCCGCCACGGGTGAGGAGGAAAGGTCGTAGAGACCGGCCAGGCACAGCGCGGGCCCCGTCAGTCTGATGCCCATCCGATTCGACTGGGGTGTGACCACGAAGGAATCGGCCGCTAGCAGCTCGCGGGATGCAGCGGAGAACCGGTCATGCTCGGGACCGCGGATCACGCGTACTACCGGCTCCGGCGCGTGGCGCGGCAGGAGACTGCGTCCGGCGCTGCGCGCCCGCCGCGGTTCGGCCTGTATCGTGTCGCGCACCCGTGCAGCCATGGCGCTGAGTGGACCGGAAGTCAGCTCGTCGCCGGTGCGCAGAGCGCGGCCTTCCACACCTCCCATCTGCGCGATCAGGTCCGTGCTCCGGCTGCCGAGCACGACCGGCACCTCGATACCGCCCGCGATCGCGATATATGCGCGGCAACCGGAGCGAGGCCGCATGAACGTGATCACGCTGCCACGCTGCACTGCGAAGGGGCACCAGAGCGGGGCAGGTTCACCGTCCAGCATCGCGCCCAGGTCACCACCACCGATCGCCAGGATCGCAGGCTCAACGAACTCGAGCTCGGGACCGAGCATCGTGCATTCGAGAGTGGCGGCACTCTCATGATTCCCGACCAGCAGGTTGGCAATGCGATGCGCGGACCTGTCCATCGCGCCGCCCGTTGCTATGCCGTGCTGCTGCATTCCCGGCCGCCCCAGGTCCTGCACGGTCGTGAGCAGTCCGGCGCGAAGTATGCCGATCACGCGTCGCTCACATCGACGAAGCGCACGCGGTCGCCGATGTGCAGCAGCGTCGGCGGGTTCATCTCGGGGCGGAACAGACGCTCGTGCGTGCGGCCGATGATCTGCCAGCCGCCCGGGGTGCTGAGCGGGTAAATGCCGGTTTGCGAGCCCGCGATCCCCACCGAACCCGCCGGTACCACCTGCCGCGGCGATGCACGCCGCGGCGTAGTAAGGGAAGCCGGCAGGCCGCCGAGATAGGGAAACCCGGGCGTGAAGCCGATCATGTACACCGTGTACTCCGCGGATGCGTGGAGGCTCGCTACCTCCGCCGCGGGCATGCCAGCCTGCCGCGCGACGTGCTCGAGGTCGGGGCCGTACTCGCCGCCGTAGTGCACCGGAATCTCGACGGTCGTCTGCGCGACATCCTGCGTACGGACGTCCGCGCCGTCGAGGATGTCCACGACCGCTCGCCGGAGCTGGTCGTACGGTGATGCCGTATCCACAGACGAGCGACCGCCGAATGCCTGCGGGTCGTAGTGCAGTGCCAGGCCGGTGTATGCAGGCACGATGTCGAGCACACCGGTGATCTCAGCGCCGGCGAGCGCTTCGAATGCGGACCGGACCCGCGCGTGCGTCGCCGGATCTATCGAGTGACCCAGCTCGATCAGAAGGCCGGCATCGCCAAGCGGCAGGATACGCATGGGTTCAGGTCGCGGCCGGCAGCGTAAACCGCGCGACGTGCTCGACATCCATTTCATCCCGCAGCACGCCGTATATGGAACGGCCAGCAGCCGCGCGGGCGCGAAATCCGGCCGGGAGCCGGACCGTGACGAACACTGACAGGCGATACTGCCGGGAGTCGATCACAGCGGTCGTGTCGCCATACCGGAAGATCCGGCCCGGCCACTGGAACTCGCCCGGCCCGTCGCCGCTTTGGCCGAACCGGCGGACGAACGCGCCTGTGGTGTCGAACTCGCGTATGGTGATCGATCCATCGGCGACGAAGATCCTGCCGGACATACCGACGGCCATGGATGTGATGCGGAAGAACTGCAGCTCCTCCGGGCCGTCCACGGTGCCGATGATGAGATCCGGTTCCAGCACAGCGATGCTGTCACTGCTGCCGTTCCTCACGAGCTGGATGCCGGCACTGTCGATGACTTCCGGCCCCGTTGCGGTGCGGTCTGCGGAACCGCCGCACGCCAGGGCCAGCAGGATCGGCAGCACGGCAGCAACTCTGTGGATCATTGGCGCCCTCGGAGAAAGGATGGAGGCGACTCCCAAGATGATCCGGCAGGGCACCCAAAATCAACGACATTGCAGGCCTTTGCTTGATCGCTGCGGCACTTCTTCCCATTATGCGGCGACCCCCCACCCGCTCAGGCACGCACGGAGAACCCAATGTCGAGGTCGAGGAACGTCGCGGTGATCGCGATCGCATCACTGCTTGCGGCGGTCGCGCCCGCAGCTGCCCAATGGCGCGAGCCCATGCCGCCGGAGTCGGAGCGCAACGACGAGTACTTCCACCTGCGGCCGGAGCGTCACGGTGTCAGCTACTTTGCGCGGCAGCGTCACCCCCAGGTGCAGTACGATGCCGGCGATGTACTGACGTTCGACCGCTATCACACGGCGGATGTGATGTACACCTGGCTTCGCCGCTGGGCCGAGCGGTACCCGGACATCGTCGAGCTGTACGAAGCAGGGCGGAGCTACGAAGGGCGCCCCATTCTCCAGATGACGATCACGAACAAGTCGACCGGTCCCAAGGAGGAGAAGCCGGCCGCGTACTTCGAGGGCGGGCGTCACAGCGGTGAGATCACATCGTCGGAATCAGTGATGTGGCTCGCGCAGCATCTGCTGGAGAACTACGGCTCCGACCCGCGCATCACGCACCTGATCGACACGAAGGCCATCACGCTCCGGCCTCAGAACAATCCCGACGGCTCCAACATGTACCTGCACACCGCGGTCGCGAACCGGAGTACGGTGCGTCCGGTGGACAACGACAATGATGGCCGCTTCGACGAGGACGAGGCCGATGACATCGACGGCGACGGCGTCATCTACACGATGCGCTGGAAGCCAACGATGGCAGGCGCCGACACGATCGCGCCAAACATGGTGCTCGACGAGCGGGATCCGACCGGGCGTCTGATGCGGCGCGCGCGTGACGGCGAGACGGCCGTATGGCGCACGATGAACGAGGGCATCGACAACGATGGTGACGGCCGGTTCAACGAGGATGGCATCGGCGGTCTCGACCTTCATCGCAACTATCCGGAGAACTGGCGGCCCGATCGCGGCGGCGATGCGACCGGACGCGGCTACACGCAGTTCGGTGCGGGCGAGTTCCCGCTGAGCGAGCCGGAGACCCGCAGCGTCGTGCTCTGGCTCCTCGCCAATCCGAACATATCGGTGGTGAACTCGATG
>DATABQ010000309.1:0-2263 GCA_036259495.1 Longimicrobiales bacterium
ATCGTTGCCGACGGATCCGGTCCTCACGGCATGCAGGTGCTCGATCTGACGAAGGTGCGTGCCTTCGACGGGACACCGCTCGACCTGCAGGCTGACACGATCTACCGCGAGATCAACAGCGCCCACAACATCGTCATCAACGAGGAGTCCGGCTTCGCATACGCCGTCGGCGCGAGCGCTGGCGGTGAGACGTGTGGCGGAGGTCTCCACATGATCGACATCCGCGACCCGAAGAATCCGACGTTCGCCGGCTGCTTCTCCGACCCGCAAACCGGCCGCGCCTCCACGGGCTACTCGCACGATGCACAGTGCGTCATGTACCATGGTCCGGACGAACGTTACGAGGGTCGCGAGATATGTCTCGGCGCGAACGAGACTGCGCTCAGCATCGCGGATGTCACGGACAAGGAGAATCCGCAGGCGCTCTCGCGTGCCAGCTATCCGAGCGTCGGCTACTCGCACCAGGGCTGGCTCGATGAGCAGCACCGCTACTACTACATGAATGACGAGCTCGATGAGATGCAGGATCTCACCGAAAAGACCCGCACGCTCGTCTGGGACCTCGCCGATCTCGAGGACCCGCAGCTCGTGAAGGAGCACATGGGAGTGGAAGCCTCATCAGACCACAACCTGTACATCATCGGCGATCTGATGTACCAGTCGAACTACCGCAGCGGCCTGCGCATCCTCGACATCTCCGATCGCGAGAACCCGCGCGAGGTCGCATTCTTCAAGACCTACCCCGGCGATAATGCCGAGGCCGGGTTCGACGGCTCGTGGAGCAATTATCCGTACTTCGACAGCGGCATCATCGTCGTCTCGAGCATCGGTGAGGGCCTGTTCGTACTGAAGAAGCGCGACACAACGACGGTATTCTAGTATTCTGACTCTCCGGCATGGTGGTCGCAGCATGTCGCCGCCATGCCGGGGGATCTGTATCGACACGGGTGAACCAACACATTGGCAGCGCGCCGGCACCCGCCGACGCGTTGTCGCAGGAGTCGACATCATGATAGATGGATGGAGACGCGCGGCACGCGCGCTGCTCATCGTACTGGCGGCAACTGCGGCCGCATCGTGCGCCGCACCCGCAGCGCAGTCCGGCGGCCCGTCCGGCACGGCTGCTGCCGGCAACCTTCTGTACGTGTGCAACCAGGATGATGCGTCAGTCAGCATCATCGACATGGCGACGAATACGGTCGTCCGGACCGTCGACCTCCAGGCGCTCGGATTCTCCGCCAACGCGAAACCGCACCACGTCGCGGTCGAGCCCGATGGCTCCTTCTGGTACGTCACGCTGATCGGCGACGGCCGCATCGTGAAGCTCGACAGCAGCGACCGGATGGTCGGACAGGTGCCGTTCGAGACCCCCGGCATGCTGGCGCTGCATCCGACGGAAGACCTGCTGTTCGTCGGCCGCTCCATGACTGCCGTCAATCCGCCGCAGCGCATCGGCATCCTCCAGCGCTCGGACATGATACTGAACGAGCTGCCGGTATTCTTCCCGCGGCCGCACGCGATCGCACTCGAGCCGCGCAGCAGCACCCTCTACACGGCCAGTCTTGCCGTGAACCAGATGGCCGCCATCAAGCCGCTGGATGAGGTCGTGGAGCTGATCGACGTGCCCGGACCCCCACACGCACTGATGCAGTTCGCCGTCTCGCCCGACGGCCGCACTCTCGTCGTGTCGGCAGAGCTCAGCCACCAGGTGATCGTGTTCGACATCACCGACCCCATGGCTCCGCGCCTGACCGACGAGATCGATGTCGGTCCGCAGCCGTTCGATCCGATCTTCACGCCGGATGGCCGCTGGGTCTATCTCGGGAACAAGGCAGCGAACACCGTCACGGTGATCGACATGTCGACTCGGACGGTCGCAGACGTAATCGCCGGACCCGGCCTCGCACAGCCGCACGGCGTCGCGACATCGCCGGACGGCCGCTACGTCTATGTCTCCAACAACAACACGGGCCAGACTCATCAGATGTCGGGCGAGCAGGCAGAACACGCTGCACCGGCCACATCGTCGGGTAACGGCACGGTGGTCGTGATCGATACTGCCACGCGAGAGATCGTCAGTGTGATCGAGGTCGGCCGCAACGCCTCAGGCATCGGCACTCGCACCTACCGTCAATGAAGCGGGCGGTATTCCTCTGCAGCCTGGCCGCGGCATGCGCAAGCACGCCGCCCGCCTCCGGTCCGACAGCGTCCGATGCACCCGATGCGCCCGCGAATGGCTGGGAACGCGTCGTCGCGCCACTGC
>DATABQ010000310.1:0-4566 GCA_036259495.1 Longimicrobiales bacterium
ATCCCGATCCGGTCCAGCCGATCCGACATTCCAGCATCTCCCATTGTATGAACCACCGCGACCGGCGTAAGGTTGAGCGTTCCGTGCCCCGAGCGCAACTCGTCGCGCGCGGCATTATCGCTGCGCATTGAGCCGAACCAGAGAGCATGATGACTGCCTCACACCCACGCCGACCGGGCGGGTTCGACATGCGCCCCGCCGTGCTCGTGACCGGCGCGTCGAAAGGGATCGGCGCGGCGTGCACGGTGCGGCTCGCGGGCGACGGATTCCGCGTCTACGCCGGTGTGCGGCGCGAGGCCGACGGCCTGGCGCTGATCGGCCAGGCCGGCGATGCCGTCGTTCCGCTCCAGCTCGATGTCACGGACGCAGCGCAGATCGCAGCGGCCGGCGATCGCATCGCCGCCGATACAGGTGAGCGCGGGCTCCAGGCGCTGGTGAACAATGCAGGTGTCGCACTCGCGGGCCCGCTCGAGTTCCTCCAGATCGACGAGCTGCGACGCCAGCTCGAAGTGAACGTCACCGGTCAGATCGCGGTCACGCAGGCGTGTCTGCCGTTACTCCGCCACGCACGCGCTTCGACGAAGGGCGATCATCGCGCAGGCCGCATCGTCTTCATGAGCTCTGTCGCAGGGCGGAGCGCACTTCCGTTCATGGGTGCGTACGCGGCGTCCAAGTTCGCTCTGGAGGCCGCGGCGGATGCGCTCCGCATCGAGCTGAGGCCATTCGGCCTCACGGTCTCCCTCGTGGAGCCAGGCGTCATCGATACGCCCATATGGAAGACTTCGCGCGACGCGGCCGAGCTCAACATCGAGACGATGCCGCCCCAGCTGGAGGAGTACTACGGCACCATCCTTCAGGCGATGCGCTCGCGTGTCGACGCTATCAAGGGCCTCCCGCCCGAACGTGTCGCGGATGTGGTGGCCCACGCACTCACCGCCCGCAGACCACGCACTCGCTATGTCGTCGGCCGCGACGCCCGAATGAGGATCGTGATGCAGCAACTGCTGCCGGATCGGGCCAGGGACTGGATTGTTGCCGGATTGATTGCGCGGTTGTGATCGTCACCGACAGGCGAGCGCCATCCATGTGCTGGCCGGAGAGTGGCAATGGTAGTGGGCGCGCCCGGCATGATCCTTGACCCCGCGCTCACCCTGTACAATCGATCTTCGCTCGCACGCGACAACAGTCACGGAGCCGGAGGAATCGCATCAGGTACGATGCCGTCATAGTCGGAGCCGGGCCTAATGGCCTCGCCGCAGCCGTCACACTCGCGCGGCGCGGCCTCTCCGTGCTGGTGCGCGAAGCCGCGCCGGTAATAGGCGGCGGCACGCGAACGGAAGAGCTCACGCTCCCCGGATACCTGCACGACGTCTGCTCGACCATCCATCCGATGGGTCTTGCATCGCCGTTCTTCCGCGAACTGCCGCTAGCGCAGTACGGTCTGGAATGGGTGCACACGCCGACGCTGCTCGTGCATCCGTTCGACGATGGCAGTGTCATCACGCTCGAGCGCACGCTCGATGCGACGGTCGATGCGCTGGGGACCGACGGTCCCGCCTATCGCGAGCTCGTCGAGCCATTCGTCGATCGGTGGCAGGACCTGGTACACGATGCGCTGCGACCGATCCGTTTCCCGCGCCACCCGTTCTTCATGGCGCGCTTCGGCATGCACGCGCTGCGCTCCGTCGACGACCTCGTCCGTTCCAGGTTCCGCAACGACTCTACGCGTGCGATGTTCGCTGCGGTGGCCGGTCACTGCATGCTCCCGCTCGACTGGGTCGGCACCGCATCGTTCGGACTGATGCTCTGTATCACCGGCCACGCGGTAGGTTGGCCTCTCGCGCGCGGCGGCTCCCGCCAGATATCGCATGCACTCGCGGCGTATCTGCGCGAGCTCGGTGGCGTGATCGAAACCGATGCGCAGGTCGACGACCTCGCCGATCTGCCGCCCGCCCGCGCGATCCTCTTCGACATCACGCCGCGGCAGTTGCTCCGCATCTGCGGAGACCGCCTGCCATCGCGATATCGCCGCCAGCTGGAGCGATTCCGCTACGGCCCCGGAGCCTACAAGATCGACTGGGCGCTCTCCGGCCCCGTCCCGTGGCGCAACGTGCGCTGCTCCGAGAGCGCAGTCGTGCACCTCGCTGGAAGCTACGCGGAGGTGCTCACGTCCGAGCGCGCGCCCTGGGATGGGGTCGAAGCGGATCGGCCGTTCCTGCTCTTTGTCCAGCCATCGCTCTTCGATCGTTCGCGCGCACCGGAGGGCGGGCAGGTCGCGTGGGCATACTGCCACGTGCCGAACGGCTCGACCACCGACATGACCGCTGCCGTCGAGGCACAGGTCGAACGATTCGCCCCCGGATTCCGCGATCTCGTTCTCGAGCGCAGCGTCATGACGCCGGCGGATCTCCAGTCCCACAACCAGAACCTGGTGGGTGGCGACATCAACGCGGGCGCACAGCATCTGATGCAGCTGTTCTTCCGGCCCGTGCCGCGCTGGAACCCATACGAGATTCCGGACAGCGACATGTACCTCTGCTCTGCCTCGACTCCGCCCGGCGGCGCCGTACACGGAATGTGCGGGCATCTCGCAGCGAACGCAGCTCTGAAGAGGACATTCGGCAACGCGCGCGGTCACTCCCATGGCACAAACGCGGGTTGACGCTGTACCTAACCTGTCGAGCCAATCGTTATCCTTGAAGCAAGCCGAAAAAGACGGTCATGAGCGACGTCGATCAGAAGCTCCCGCGCCACGTCACATCCGCGACAGGGCCCCGCCGGTATTTCGCCCGGTGGAGATTCATCCTGCCACTGCTGTTCGTGCTGTTCGCGGGTGGCGCCGGTACAGCGGTGCTGCTGATGCAGCCGGGGCCAGAGCCTGCCGATTTCACGTACACGGAGCTCGTCGCCGCTTTCGAAGCCTGTCACGTGGCGTCGGTCGAGATCGGTGCACGCGATGCCGTGCGCGGCCGGTTCGTGGACAGCACGCTGCCTCCGGGCGCATTCGATTTCGTCAGTGTCTATCCCAGCGCGTCGGCAGAACAGCTCGCCGACCGTGCGGAGGAGAGCGGTGTCTCCGTGACGTTCCGCTCATCGCGCAACACGGAGCTGTATCGCACATCGGCGGCGATCGTGCTGCAGGTTCTGCTGTTCGGCGCGCTGGGCTGGTTCGTGTACAGCCAGACGCGCGGCCAGGGTCGCGGCGAGGTTGGCCAGGCCGGGCACAGCACCACGACGTTCGGCGATGTGGCGGGGACGCAGGGAGCTGCGGAGGACCTGCGCGAGGTCGTCGATTTTCTGAGCGATCCTTCCGCATTCGCGGCGCTCGGTGCGCGCGTGCCGAAGGGCGTTCTGCTCGCGGGTCCGCCCGGTACGGGAAAGACGCTGCTCGCGCGGGCGGTTGCAGGCGAGGCGGGTGTGCCGTTCTTTCAGCTGAGCGGCTCGGAGGTGACCGGCTTCGTGGTGGGGCTCGGTGCGCACCGGATTCGCTCGCTGTTCGCCCGGGCGCGCAAGAAGGGCGGCGTCATCTTCATCGATGAGCTCGATGCGCTTGGCGGTGCGCGCGGCCGCAACCGATCGCACAACGAGGACGATCGCACCCTGAACCAGCTGCTCGTCGAGATGGACGGATTTGCTCCGAGCGACGGCGTCGTCGTGATCGCCGCGACGAACCGGCCCGAGGATCTGGATTCAGCGCTGACGCGTCCGGGACGCTTCGACAGGCATGTCAGCGTCGGTTTGCCGACGGCCGACGGACGGGAGGCGATCCTCCGGCTGCATGTGGAGCGTCGCCGCATTCCGCTGGCGGGTGATGTCGACCTGAAGCGACTCGCGCGACTCACGCCCGGCACGAGCGGCGCGGAGCTCGCAAACCTGCTCAATGAAGCCGCGATCTTCGCCGTGCGGGGCAGCTCCGACAACGTGCAGTGGCAGCACTTCGAGTCTGCCCGCGATCGCATGCTGCTCGGCAAGGAGCGCGTCGGGTTCCATGCCCCCGACCGCGAATGGAAGATCGTCGCCTACCACGAGGCAGGTCACGCCGTGGCCGGTGTTGTCGCGTGTCCCGATGACGGCCTGCACAAGATCACGATTCAGCCGCGCGGCCGTGCCATGGGCGTCGCCCACTTTTCCCCCGATGACGACCGGCACCTGCACCCGAAGAGCTATCTGGAAGCGCAGATCGTCAAGGGACTCGGCGGCCGTGTCGCTGAAGAGCTGATCTTCGGCGCCGATCACGTCACGGGCGGTGCCGAGAGCGATCTCGTGCACGTGAATCGCATCGCGCGGCGCATGATCTATCGGCTCGGGATGGCATCCAGCGGATCGCTGCTGGTCCACGACGATGCGGCCGGGCCGCTCAGCGGAGATGCGCAGGCGCGCATGGATGCGGAAGTGCAGGCGTTGCTCGCGCGGCTCTACGACAGGACGCGCGATCTGCTGCTCGAGCATCGCGCCGCTCTCGATGCGCTCGCCGCGGCACTGCTCGAGCGTGAAACGATCGATGGCGTGGATGCCATGGCTCTGCTCGAACAGCAGTGCGGCGCGAGTCGACACCGTGCTGTTCGA
>DATABQ010000311.1:0-6076 GCA_036259495.1 Longimicrobiales bacterium
GAGCCGGAGCCGGAGCCGGAGCCGCAACCGCGACCCCGCCGACGGCAGCCGCTCGGCACGCCGATCGATCCGCCGCGCTGATCCGCCACGCTGATCCGGATTCGGAACGGTTGTTGCCCCTGCGTTCCGCGAGCGGCGCGATCATCGCGCAGCACAGAATCGTGGAGATGACATGACGGAAGCACAGCGGAAGCAACTCGAACAGCGCCTGATTCAGGAACGTGAGAGCACCGACCGCGCATTGCAGCGCTCCGACGAGGCGACCCGCATCTCGACGGAGGAGGACGGCGACCTCACGACATACAAGCAGCATCCCGCGGACGAGGGCACCGACACGATGGAGCAGGAGAAGGCGCTGCTCCTGCTCAGCGCCGAAGGTCAGCGTCTCACGCTCATCGACGAAGCGCTCCGCAGACTCTACAAGGAGCCGGAGACGTTCGGCCGCTGCGTCGAGTGCGGCAATGAGATCTCGATGGAACGGCTCGAGCTCGTTCCGTGGGCGACACTTTGCCGTGAGCACCAGACGAGCCAGGAGGGCAGCAGCTGACGCGTACGCTGCCGCTCGTGTACCATCGACTTTTACGGAATTGTTGGCTACAGTGTGATCCGGCCCGCGACCGCCGCGCCGCGGGAACCGATTCACGCATCGCATGCTCAACCCTGAAACCGGCATCGTGTTTGTTGCGATTCTTCTCGCTGTCGTCGCCCTGACCGGCGGGCTGATCTACCAGGCCCGGCGTCAGCGCGCGAACGCCCTGTTCGCACAGTCGCTGACCGACGACATGGTGCGGCAGATCGAGGAGGCCGGGTACGTCGACGTCGACGAGCCGCTCGACATCCAGGAGATCCAGGAAGAAGAGGAACGCTTCTGGGAGGAAGCGCCCTGGGAAGAGCCGGACGAGTTTTAGGTACTGCATGGCAGACGGATCGGGAGTGGGCGTGAGTGTGGAACTGCGGGGCCAATCATCTCCAACGGAACAAACATGAGCGTCACGTTTCAGGCTACGCCGAATCCGAATGCCGGCAAGTTCACCGTGGGCCGCACGGTGGTGCCTGACAATAAGTCGCGTTCCTTCTACAATGCGTCGCAGGCCGAAGCGGAGCCGATTGCGGCAGCGATCTTCGAGCTCGACGGTGTCGCGAGCGTCTTCATGGTCGAGGACTTCGTCACGGTCACCAAGCAGCCGGACGCGGACTGGTCGGAGCTGATCCCGCGCGTGACCGACACGCTCGAGCGCGTCCTCTCCTGACACCATCCACAGTGGCAACATACGTGAGCCTGCCGTGAGCGATGCGTTCGCGGAGCGGCGCGCGCGTGTACTTGCGGCGCTCGGTACGGAAGGCGCGCTCGTGGTCGCGGCTGCGCCGGAGCTGGTCGTCGGTGGCGACAGCGACGTGCGGTACGTCCCTTCCGCCGATCTTTACTACCTGACGGGCTACACGGAGCCGGAGGCGGTGCTGGTGCTGTGCCCGTCGGCCGACGAGCCGTTCACGCTGTTCGTGCGGCCGCGCGATCCGGACCGCGAGCTCTGGACGGGCACGCGCGGCGGTGTCGATGCTGCGCGCGATGTGTTCGGCGCGGATGCGACGTACCCGGTGGCGGAGCTGACGGAGCGCCTGCCGAAGCTTATCGCGGGTGCGTCGCACGCTTTTGCATCGCTCGACAGCGGCCGTGCGGAGTTCGATGCGGCGCTGCGCCGAGCGCTCGAACACGCGCGCAGAACGCGACCGCGACACGGCCGCGGCGTGCACACGCTCAGCGAGCCGGACGTTCTGCTCGCGCCCATGCGGCTGCGGAAGGATGCGGTCGAGATCGCGGCCATGCGTGCTGCCGCCGACATTACCGTGGCGGCGTTCGACGACGTCGCTCGCGAGCTGCGCTCCGCGAAACACGAGTACGAGGTGGAGGCGGCGGTCGAATACGGGTTCCGCCGCCGGGGCGCGGCGGGCCCCGCGTTCCCGACGATCGCGGCGTCCGGTGCGAACGCTACGGTGCTGCACTACACGGCGAACAATGCGCCGCTACGCGCGGGCGATCTGGTACTGGTCGATGCGGGTGCACGCGTCCAGATGTACTGCGCCGACATCACGCGCACGTATCCGGTTGGCGGGCGGTTCTCGCCGGAGCAGCGCGCCGTCCATGACATCGTCCTCGCCGCACACGACGCTGTGATCTCGTGCATTGCGCCCGGGCGCACCGCAGCGGAGCTGGACGAGGTGGCGCTCCGTACGCTCGTGACGGGCATGATCGAGCTGCGGCTGCTCGAAGGCGGTGTGGACGAGCTGCTCGACAAGCGCGAGTACCGTCGCTACTTCCCGCACCGCGTATCGCACTGGCTGGGCCTCGAGGTGCACGATGTCGGCGACTACGCCATGGCGGGCGAGCCGGTGAAGCTCGAGGCGGGCATGGTGCTCACGGTCGAGCCCGGCCTCTACATCCCCGCAGCCGTTGCATCCGCGCCGGCGGGACTGCGCGGGATCGGCATCCGGCTGGAGGATGACGTGCTGGTCACGGCCGGCGGTGCGGACGTGCTGACCCGCGCTCTCGCCATCGGTGCTGAGGAGGTGGAGGCGCAGCTAGGCGGTTGACCGGGGCCGCTCGAGGCCCTACTATCCAGGCACATACGATGTTCGGCGGATGGATTTGCGACTGGCCGCTTGCTACCGCCGGGCGCCTCGACAGGGGCGCCGACCAAAAGCTAAAGTGCCGGGAAACCGAATTGTCCGTATCGTCGGCCCCGCACAGATTTGCGGGGCTTTTTTCGTTCGTGGGGAAACGATGAGCAGACCGACCTATCTCGAAACGCTGGCGCAGCGCGTCCTGGTGTTCGATGGCGCCATGGGGACGAGCCTCCAGAAGCTGGAGCTGACCGAGGCGGATTTCGGCGGGCCCGGCCTCGAAGGCTGCAATGACTACCTCGTCATTACGCGACCGGACGCAGTCGAGGGCGTGCACGCATCCTTCCTCGAGGTCGGCTGCGATGTGCTGGAGACGGACACGTTCCGCTCCAACCGGCTGACACTGAAGGAGTATGGTCTCGACGACCGTGTGCTCGAGATCAACCGCACGGCCGCAGCACTCGCGCGGAACGTCGCCGACAAGTTCTCGACGCCCGATCGCCCGCGCTACGTCGCCGGCAGCATCGGACCTTCCGGGTTCCTGATCAGCACATCGGATCCCGTGCTCGGCAACATCACGTTCGACGAGCTGGTCGATGTATTCGGTGAACAGGCGCGCGGGCTGGTCGAGGGCGGCGCGGATGTGCTGCTGATCGAGACGAGCCAGGACATCCTCGAGGTCAAGGCGCAGATCGTCGGGATCCGGCGAGTGCTGCGCGACATGAACGTCAGCATCCCGCTTCAGGTTCAGATCACGCTCGACACGTCCGGGCGCATGCTGCTCGGTACCGACATCGCCGCCGCACTGACGATCATCGAGTCGATGCGCGCGGATGTCATCGGGCTCAACTGCTCGACCGGCCCCGAGCATATGCGCCAGCCCGTCCGCTTCCTGTGCGAGAACTCGCGCCTCCCGGTCAGTGTCATTCCGAACGCCGGCATCCCGCTGAACCAGGCTGGCACGGCGATCTACCCGCTCGAGCCGGACGCGCTGGCCGAAGCGCACGAGGAGTTCGTGACGAAGTTCGGCGTGAGCGTCGTCGGCGGTTGCTGCGGCACCACGCCCGACCACATGCGTGCGGTCGTCGAGCGCGTCGGCGGCAAGGCACCACTGAAGCGCGATGTGCCGCACGTGCCGCGCGTGGCCAGCGCGATGACCGCGTTCAACCTGAAGCAGGAGCCCGCCCCGACGCTGATCGGCGAGCGCGTCAACTCGCAGGGATCGCGCGCCATCAAGCGCCTGCTCCTGGCAGACGATTACGATGGCATCCTGACGGTCGCGCGTGGCCAGGTCGAGACGGGCGCACATCTGCTCGACGTCTGCGTCGCGCTGACGGAGCGGCAGGACGAGGCGGACCAGATGAGCGCGGTCGTGAAGCTGCTCGCTCAGGGCGTCGAGACGCCGCTCATGATCGACTCCACGGAGTACGACGTCGTCGAGGCCGCACTCAAGAGATATCCGGGCCGCGCCGCAGTGAACTCGATCAACCTCGAGAACGGCCGCGAGCGCATCGAGCGGGTGGTGCCCCACGTCGTCGAGCACGGCGCCGTCGTCGTCGCACTCACGATCGATGAGCAGGGGATGGCAAAGACGGCGGAGCGGAAGCTGGATGTCGCGCGACGCATCCGTGACATCGTATGCAACGAGTACGGCCTCGAGCCCGAGGCGCTCATCTTCGATGACCTCACATTCACGCTCGCGACGGGCGACGAGGAGTTTCGCAGGAGCGCTATCGAGACGATCGAGGGGATCCGCCTGATCAAGCGTGAGCTGCCGGGCGTGCTCACGTCACTCGGCGTGTCGAACGTGTCGTTCGGCCTCGCAAAGCATGCACGCGCCGTGCTGAACTCCGTCTTCATGCACCACTGCGTCGAGGCCGGCCTCGACATGGCGATCGTCAATCCCGCGCATATCACGCCCTACGCCGAGATCGACACGGAGCAGAGAGCGCTCGCCGACGACCTCATCTTCGATCGTACCGAGGATGCGCTGGCGAAGTTCATCTCGTTCTATGAGGCGCACACGGTCGAGGAGTCCGAGGCGGGCGATCCGACGGCCGACATGGAAGTCGATGAGGCGCTGCACTGGAAGATCCTGCACCGGAAGAAGGAAGGCATCGAGGACGTGGTGGAGGTTGCCATCGCGGCTCGAACGGAGCCGGGGCCGGGAGCGGGAGCGCCTGCGGGGGACTACCTGCGGTCGCTGCCGATCGACGTGCGCGATCGGGCGGCGATCGATGTGCTGAACAACGTGCTGCTGCCTGCCATGAAGGAAGTCGGCGACAAGTTCGGCGCGGGCGAGCTGATCCTGCCGTTCGTGCTTCAGTCCGCCGAGGTGATGAAGCGCGCCGTCGCGCGGCTCGAGCAGTACCTGGAGAAGAAGGAAGGGCAGACGAAGGGGAAGGTCGTCATCGCCACCGTGTTCGGCGATGTGCACGATATCGGCAAGTCGCTGGTCTACACGATCCTGACGAACAACGGCTACACCGTGTATGACCTCGGCAAGCAGGTGCCTGTCAACACGATCATCGAGAAGGCGCAGGAGGTCGATGCCGACGCGATCGGTCTCTCGGCGCTGCTCGTTTCGACGTCGAAGCAGATGCCGCTCTGCGTGCAGGAGCTGCACTCCCGCGGACTGGACTACCCCGTGCTCGTCGGCGGTGCCGCGATCAATCCGTCGTTCGTGCGCATGGCGTCGTACGCGGACCAGGAGAACGGCGTGCTCTACCCGTCCGGCGTGTTCTACTGCAAGGACGCATTCGAGGGTCTCAGCACGATCGACACGCTGATGGATCCATCGAGGCGCGAGTCGTTCGTGAAGGAGCGGCTCGATGATGTGGTCACGGGAATAGCGAAGCGGGAGGAGCTGAAGGCGAAGACGCGCGCCGCGGCGAAGTCGAACGGGCGCAAGCTGCCGTCGCGCGACATCCGCATGCCGGAGCCGCCGTTCCTCGGCGTGAAGCACATCCAGCGGCTGCCCCTCGCCGACCTCTTCGAGTTCTTCGACCTGAACACGCTCTACCGGCTGCACTGGGGCGCGAAGAACGCGAAGGGTCCGGAGTACGAACGACTCGTGCGCGAGGAGTACGAGCCGCGTCTGCGCCGCATGAAGACCGAAGCGCATACCGGCGGCTGGCTTACACCGTCGGCAGTCTATGGCTACTTCCCGGTCGCGACGGACGGCAACACGATCGTCGTGTACGACCCGGCCGATCCGCAGACGGAGGTGGCGCGCTTCGATACGCCCCGCCAGCCGGACCGCGATGAGCTCGCGCTCGCCGACTACTTCATTTCCGGCGACAACGGCGCACGTGACGTAGCCGCACTCCAGATCGTCACTGTTGGGGATGCTCTGCTCGAGCGCAGCGAGCGCATGATGCGCGAAGGCGACTACACCGAGGGCTACTACCTCCACGGCTTCGGCGTCCGCCTCGCGGAGGCCGCCGCCGAGTGGGTG
>DATABQ010000312.1:0-4665 GCA_036259495.1 Longimicrobiales bacterium
CGCTCCTCGCGGGCCGAGGCCACGAGGGCGTCGACGACCGCCAGGAAGCTGCGCGCTTCGAGTATGTGCGGGAGAGATTCGAGGAAGGTTGCGAAATCGGTGCGCTCGCCGGGCGGCTGCGCAAAATCCGTCGCGCTCACCTTGTTCGGGCGAAGCGACAACGGCACCGTCCGGATGTGACTCGGATCGATGCCGTCGTTCACGCTGGGTCTGCCAATCCGTGCGTCAGCGGCCCGCGCCGGCAAGCTTCTCGCCGGGCGTATACTTCTCCAGCTGCAGCTGCAGCGTGCCGATCGACATCTTCGTCTTCAGCAGCACGATCATACGCCGTTCATCGTCCGTGAAGTAGACTTCCGCCTCACCACCATCGCCGAAGAGACCGCTCGTGCGGATCAACGGCCTCACGACGATCGTGTTGAACGTCCCGGCGGGAACCTCGACGCGCTCCCGGCGCAGCACCTTCAACACGACGGGATTGCCCGACTCCTTGTAGTATCGCTCGAACTCGTAGGTCTTTCCGACCTCGAACGGAAGCGTCCGCGCCCAGTAAAGGAACGATACGTCGTCGAGCGGTCTCTCGGACGCCAGCGGACCCGACTCGACCTTCTCGACCCGGCGCCACACCTGCTCTGCCGGATAGAAGTCGAGTGTGCGCAGCCGCTCGTACGTCGTCTGATTCAGGTCCTGCTTGAAACGGTGCGAATACAGCTCACCAACATCGAGCCAGGACTCCTGAACGTCGTCGAGGCCGAACCCGAGTGCTCCACCCTTCATCCGGAACACGAGATGGTAGGCTTCGTGGCCGCGGATATCCTCGACGCCGATGACCTCTGTCGATGCATTGCCTCGCTTGCCCAGCCAGCCGTACGTAATGCGATAGTCCAGCCGCTCACCGACGCCGAAGGGGACAGGCGCGACGGCATCCGCCTTCGCCGGGGCCGGCGCCGGACTCTGCGCGTTCACTCCCGACCCGGCGGCCAGGAGCAGAACTGCTGTCGCAATTGCCCTCTTCATGTGCACTCCTCAATCGTTGTCTGCCCGCGCACCCGAGTCCGCGACCGGCGCTTCGGCAGCGGCATTGCTGCCCGCCTCGCTCCCGGCTGACTCCGCCGACGTTTCCGCGCGAGGCTTCCGCCGCCCGCGTCCGCCGCGCCGCCCTCCACGGCGGCGCCGCTTCTTCGGTGCGCCCTCGCCACCCTCGGCGGGTGCTCCATCTTCCGCAGTCGGTGCCGAACCCGCCTCCGACGGGAACGATTCGGCCGGCCCGTCGGATGCGCCGGTCGCCTCGGAGGCGGCCCGCCCGCGTGGGCCACCACTCACGCCTGACGACGCGGTCCCACTCGTTTCGCCCGATCCTTCGGCTTCGCCGCCGCTGGTAGCGGCATCGCTGCCGGTCTGCTCCGGCGCGTTCGGGTCCTTCGAAGCTGCCGTGCGACCCTGCCCGCCGCGCTTGCGACGGCGGCGCTTCCGCTTCGGCCGCTCTGACGCGTCCGGCGCCACAGCGCCCTCTGCGGTCGCTTCGACCGGCTTCACGTCCTCGGGCGTATTGGCTGCCGATGCTGCCGCGCCCGACGTCTCCTGCCGCCCTGGCCGCTGCTGGCCTCGCTGTCTCGGCCGCTGCTGCCCGGAGCGCTGCTGCCCGGAGCGCTGCTGCTCCCCGGAACGCTGCTGCTCCCCCGGCTGCTCGTCTGCACTCTTCCGCCGCGACCGGTTCTGCGACTGCGACGAGCGATCGCGCGATTCGCCGCCGGCCGTTGCAGACCGCCCGGCGCCGTTCGTCCGGCTGCGGGAGCGGCCCTGGTCGCGGCGGCCCGACGCCGTTCGTGACCCGTTCGTACGGTTTGCCGCGCGATCCGCCTGAATGCTCTGTGCCGTGATCGCCGCGCGTTCGCGGCTCCGGCTCGCCGTCAGCGCGATTCGGTCCAGTTCTTCTACACCGACGAGCCTCGTGGGCTCCGTTCCGGCCGCCATGACCCGTACCTGCATCGCAGATGCGAACGGCTTCTCCCGCCTCGGCCGCTGGAGCCGGTCCGGCCGATCATCCACATCCACCACGTCGACGCGCCGGGCATGCGGCAGGACCGCCTGCAGCAGCTCCGCGTGGCCCGCCCAGCCGTCATGCCGGATCAGCCGCCGCGGCCCGCGCTCCTCGATCGCCTTCTTTACGGAATACAGCCGGTACGCGCGATAGCCGTCGAACGGCGTCGTCACGCCCTCCGGCCACTTCTGGCGGCGCATGAAGAATCGCGCGAGGGAGCGGGCAAACCGCCGCGCGCGCGTGTCCTTCGATGTGCTGACCTTGTTGCCCACGGCGACGTCGGCGCCGGCTTCGAGCCGCTTGACCAGCGGCACGAGATCGTCCGGCTCCTCCGAGAAGTCCGCCTGAAGCGTCACGATCGCGTCGCGCTTCGGATACTCCGACCGGCGCACCGCTTCGCGCAGGAGCATCTCCAGACTCGCGCCGAAGCCCTGCTGCTCGTTGCTGCGGATGACCGTCAGCGGCAACACACGCGTGTACGGCTCGAGCACATCCGATGTCTTGTCGGTCGATGCGTCATCTGCGACCAGGAGCTGGTAATCGCGGGGGAAGTCCGTGAGTACCTGCCTCAGCTTCCAGAGTACGACGCCGACCGTCTGCTGCTCGTTGTGTGTCGGTATGCAGATGTAAATCAAACGAAAGCCCTTGCGTTCGTGTCACGTCCTGCCTGCTGCAAGCTAGACCCTCGCCCATGGGCGGGCAAAGGCCTGTACCCCGAAATCATACCTCCGGCTCCGTATCCGGTTCCTCCTCCGGCCCGATACCCCGCTCCTCCTGCGGCGCCATTCCCGGCTCCTCCTCGGCCGCCACGGCGGCATCCTGCCGCACTCCGACCGGCGGAGTACGCCAGCGCCGATGCTGCCAGACGTACTGCTCCGGGTTCGCCCGGACCGCCTCCTCCAGCCGCCTGGTGTACGTTTCCGTCAGCCGCCGGACGTCGCGGTCCATGTCGCCCGTTCGCTCTACCGGAATCGGATCCAGCGTAGTCCGGTACGTGCCATCGGCCATCCGCAGCGGGACTGACAGGAACATCGCGGCGCCCGTCCGCAGCGCCATGAGGGCGGGCCCCCGGTAGGTGGAGGCGAGGCGTCCGAAGTAGGGGACCCAGAGACCGGACCGGCCGGCGTGCTGGTCGGCCGCGAACGCGACGGAGCGGCCCGCACGGAGCGCGTGCAGCGCCTGCCGTGTAGCCCGCTGGAAGTCGATGACGCCCACCCCGAGCCGTTCGCGCGCCGATAGAACCTTTTCGTAGAAGAGCGGATTGGCGGCGCGTTTCGCGATGATATCAATGGCGTACCCGCGCGCCGCCATCATTGCAGCGCCGATCTCCCAGTTGCCGAGATGTCCGGCCACGACCACGATTCCGCGGCCGCGTTCGACGGCCGCCATCGCGGCGTCCTCATTGGTCGTGCTCGTGCGCTCGATCAGCTCTTCACGCGACATCGTCGCGAGCCGCAGCATCATCATCGTCTCGCGGCCGAGATGCTCATACGATGCCCGCGCCACCCGCTCGATCCATTCCGCGTCCGCATCGGGGAACGCGATGCGGAGGTTTGCTTCCACGATGTCGCGCTTGATGCCTAGCGGGTATCCGAGCCGCCCGAGCGCCGCACCCGCCGCTGCCGCACGGTCGTCGCTCAGCCTGCCGGCCCCCGCAAGCACGGACCGGAATGCTGCATACTCCACGCGATGACGGAGACGCACGCGGTCGCGCGCAAGCAGGTCGCGTGCGGTTTCGTTCGCTCTCACGAGCGACCTTCGAGGCGGCGGGGCGGCGGATCCACGCCGCCGCGCTCGAGTGATGCGCCGCTTCCTCCGGCATCGTGGGCCGTCTCCTGACGCAGCGCGCGTTCGACTTTCTCGATCACGGACCGTGAATCGATCGTTTCCATGCGACCGAGCTTCGGCGTCCAGTTTGACGGATCCGGCGCATCGCCAGGCTCAGTATACGCGTCGATCCACAAGTCCTCATACGCGCGGTACGGCCCGACCCGCCACGGGTTCGTGTGGCCGAACAGCCCGACCACGGGCGTGTTGAGCGCACGTGCGATGTGCAGCGGGCCCGTGTCTGGCGCGACCACTGCCGCACACTCATACAGGATCCAGATCAGGCGGCGCACTCCGTCGCCCATCATCCACAGCGGCCGGGTCGATGACGCTTTCTCGATCGCACGCGCTGCTCGCGTCTCGCGCTCACCTGGGCCGCCAACGAGAACAGCCCGCGCACCGAGGTCGTGCTCGATCGCATTGACGACATCGACATACCTTTCGGCAGGCCAGTCCTTCTTCACGTTCGCAGACGCCGGAACCAGGGCAACTCCCCGACGGCCGCCCAGCCGCTCGCTGAACTGGCGCTGCTGCTCGCGCTCTTCATCCGTGATCGCGAGCCGCCACTCGAGCGGCCACGGATCAACGCCGAGCGCCTCCGCAAACTCCAGAAACATGTCCTGGGTATGGCGGCGCGGCCGCGCAGGCAGGTGACGGTTGCCCGCGAGCCAGACACCATCGCGCGCGCGGTCGCGGCCAAAGGTCCATCGCTCTCGCGCACCGGAAAACACGGTCGCGAAGATGCTCTTGAAATAGATGTTGAAGTTGATCGCGACATCGAAGTTGACCCCGGCCATGCG
>DATABQ010000313.1:0-2885 GCA_036259495.1 Longimicrobiales bacterium
GGGACAGGTCCGGGTCGTAGACGACCGCACCGTCCAGCGCGATCTCCGCCCACAGCCCGGACACCGGATCTCCCGCCGAGCGCATGCGGACGAAGTGCGGCTCCAGACGATGACCGTCGATGCGCCGGTCGTCGTGGTCCCACGGCGCGTAAAGCGAGCGGGTGATATCCACCCCGGGCGCCACCACGATCAGCATGTCCACGTCCGATGATGGACCCGCCTCGCCGCGCGGCCAGGAGCCGAAGATGGCGACGGCCTCTACATCGGCCCCGAGCTGCTCGAGCGCCCGCGCAACCGCGTCGGTGATATCGCCAGGCAGCGCCGCCGCCTCCGCCCGCGCCAGGCTCCGGACGCAGTGCTCGTTGAGCGAGATCCCGCGCGCGGCGGCCGACGCCGCCAGCGCGGCATGTAGCGGGGGCGGCAGCCTCAGGACGAATCGACCGGATGGCCGTTTGGAGGGGGTCATGATACTACTGTATATGCCATGATACTAACGGGCAAGTGACCTTCCGACCATCGTGCTGGCCGGCGACGCCGCGCACCTGAACAGTCCTGTCGGCGGCCAGGGCATGAACGCGGGCATACTGGACGCCGACGTGGGTAGCACTCGACTGGAGCCTCGTCCTACTCGTCGAGATCGTTCAGCTGAATCACGCGAATTCCGGCGTCAGGCATCCGGCGGTCATTCGTGATGAACGCCGTACAGCCGTGCAGCGCAGCGGACGCCAGCTGGAGCGCGTCCGGGGGGCGCGTGCCGTGTATGGCACGGATCTGCGCTGCGGCTCTCAGCACGCGATGGTCGAGGTCGATCAGCCGAAGACCTCGACTGCGCGAGAGCAGTGCTTCATACCGTTCAGCGAGCGCCTGGTTGCCCGCCCGATATGGCACGACCAGGACCTCCAGCAGCGTCAGCGCCGACGTGACCAGCTCGCGTTCGCCCGAGGCAGCCGATTCGAACAGCCGCCGCGCCCGGCCATGATATTCCGGATGGCGTTCCATGAAGTAGATGAACACGACCGTGTCGATGCCGAGCCGGCCCTCCGGCAGCTTCATCGATCCCAGTCCCCGCGTTCCTCTTCGACGTGATGCGCAGCGTCGATCCCTTTCCACAACTCGCGTCCGAGTCCATCCAGTTCGAGCAGGGACAGCTCATCCGGCTCGGCCAATACGCGCTCCAGGATGGAGGTGACTTCCTGTGCGACTGATCGGTGCTGGAGCTTCGCCCGCCGCTTCAGCTTCCGGTACAGCGGATCCGGCAGGTTCTTGATGTTCAATGTTGCCATGCCTCCAATATGGAGGAAGTTTGGAGGAAACACCATGGTATCGCGCCAGAGGAACCAATGTGCAACGAGGTGCGGGGCGATCACATGGCCGGAGGGGACTGATTCATGGCGGAGAACTGTCACACCCCATAACCAGATTGGAGTCAGACCCCAGGCTCGAGGAGCGTGACATGAAGACGACCATCCTGCTGGACCACGAACCCGTCGCCGCCGGCCGTGTCGTGCGGCTGCTGCTGCGGCTGGAGGCGGACGCGCCGCCGCGGAGCGACCGGCTGCCGCTGAATCTGTCGCTGGTGCTGGACCGCTCCGGCTCGATGCACGGCGGCAAGCTGCGTGCGGCGCGCGAGGCGGCCGCGCTGCTGGTCCGGCGGCTCGCGCCGGAGGACGTGGTGAGCGTCGTCGCCTACGACGATCAGGTGGAGACGGTGGCGGAGCCCGCGACGGGTGCGGCGCAGGCGGAGCTGCCGCGGCAGATCGAGCGGATCGAGATGGGCGGCTCGACGAACCTGAGCGGCGGCTGGCTGCGCGGTCGCGAGCTGGTCGCGCGGAGTCTGCTCGAGCGCGGCGTCAATCGCGTGATCCTGCTGACAGACGGCCAGGCGAACGTCGGCATCACGGACACGCAGCGGCTCACGGGCCTGGCGGCGCAGGCCGGCCGCGAGCGCGTCACGACGACGACGATCGGTTTCGGTGCGGATTACAACGAGCGGCTGCTGCGTGCGATGGCGGATGCCGGCGGCGGCAACACGTACTACATCGAGCACACGGACCAGGCCGCATCGATCTTCGCGGACGAGCTCCAGGGTCTGCTGGATCTCGGCGCGCAGAACGTCGCGGTGGAGGTGCGTCCCGCGGCGGCGGATCTTGTTGCGGTGCATCATGATTATCCCTCGTCCAACGACCGTGGTGTACTGCGTGTCGCGCTGGGCGATCTGTATGCGCGCGAGCCGAAGCCGCTGCTCGCGGAGTTCCTGGTCGGCATCGACGTTGAGCTGCCGGCGCCAGTCGCCGAGCTCGTGGTGTCGGGCGATGTGCTGCTGGAGGATGGTCGTGTCGAGCGGCAGACGATCACGCTGCCGGTCACGCTGTCGCACGAGGCCGCGCACATCGAGCCGGAAGTGCGCCGCGAGCTGCTGCTGCTGGAGACGGCGCGGGCACGCCGTGAAGCGCTGGAGCGGCGCGAGCGTGGCGACTTCGACGGTGCGGCGGATGTGCTGAATGTTGCGCGATCGAAGCTGCGCGAGGCGGGGCTCGATGATGCGGAGCTGATGGAGGAGCAGGAAGATCTCAGGTTAATGGAGCAGTCGTTGGCGTCGTCGACGTTCATGGAGGCAGACGCGAAGTATATGCATCAGCGTGCGTACAACTCGAGCACGGGTCGGCGGAAGAAGGATGAGCTGATACGGCGGATGAAGCCGAAGAGGGAGGAGGAGCCGCCGAAGGCGTAGGGTCGACGCGTCTCGCGCCATCCGCGACGCGGGGCGCGAGCTACTGACTGCGGGCATCTCACCCTGCACGTCACAAGCACCATGGCGACAGGGGCCCCTCAGTCGTACATTGGGAGCGACGTTGAACACACAAAGCGACGGCGACCCGACCCTG
>DATABQ010000314.1:0-3280 GCA_036259495.1 Longimicrobiales bacterium
CGCTCGCGGCGGCCGGCTACGCCACGGACGTGACCATAACGAGCGAAGATGCCGATGAGGTGGCGCCGCGTCTCACCGCCTTCTCGATCTCTCCTCGCTCCGTGGACATCAGGAGCGGGACCGCGACGGTCGACTTCAATGTCGGCGCCGAGGATGCCGGCGTGGGCGTGTTCGATGTGCGCGTGCGGCTGTTGAGCCCTTCCGGTGTGCAGCGGGCCGCGGTAGCCCGCGCCCCCGACAGCGGCACCCTGAACGCGGGAACGTGGATCGTCACCGTGTCCATTCCGGGCGGGTCGGAACCCGGCGAGTACCGGGTGGGGGCCGTGGAGATGTGGGACCGGGTCGGCAATGTGAGAATCCTGTCCGAGGCGGAGCTCACAGCCGCAGGCTTCCCGACGAAGGTGAGTGTCATCAGCAGCGACGCCGGCTGAACGACAAATCGCCCGTCCGCCTCGAGTTCAGGCGGCTGCTACGCCCGCCTGACTGCGAGGCAGGTGAAGAGTGAACAAGGAACGAGTGCGGCGCCGCGAGGACCCGCTCCAGCGGTGCTTCCGCCACGATTGCAATCGGCGATGTTCCGGCGGGCGCAATGAAAGCCGTCGCACGCGTGCCATCGTTCGGCCGCTCGTACGTGGGGGGCGCCGCCGCGGGATCCGGAAACGGCGCGTCGACGACTTCCCCCTCCAGCGATATCCATGGACCGCCGGACCGATTCACGTAGTACACCGCGCGCCCGGGCCCGAGAAGCTCCTGCACCGCATCCGAGCCGCTGTCGCCCATCTCGAGCAGATGCGCGATCGCGCCGCGCATGCTCCCGTCCGCCCGGACCGGAGCGACGATCCAGATATACGCGTTGCCGTCCACGACCCGGATCTCGCTGTACCCCCGCTCCCGTTCCGGGGCGTTTCTCCGTACGCTGTCGATCTGCGATTCCGTCCACCCGGACGGAAATCGGCCGACACGGGCGATGGGAGTTCCGTCGGGGCGTCGGAGCTCGACCGGCAGGCTGTCTTCGGTGAGCAGCGGATAGAGCGCCTCTTCGGCCTCGGGCAGGCGAGTCTCCAGCTGGAGCGCGGCACGGATGTCACCGTTGCGCCCGAGCAATTCCATCCGCCCGGCTCGCGCTTCCACGCCCGTGTCCAGCAGGCCGGCGAGGTTGCCTGCCGCGCGCTCCAGATTCGTCCGGCTCGTTTCGAGTGCCGATCGCCGCACCTCCCGATACGCTGCCCACGACCCGAATACGACCAGAACGAGAAGAAGCGCCGTGATGAGCAGAGGCAGCTTCCATTCGATGGAGGTCCATCTTCCCGATCGGCGCTTCACCACGGGTTACTCCTCATGAGGCCGCCAGCCTCTCCGCTGCCGACCCGCTCGTCGTCCTACGGAAATCGGCAGCGCGCAATGGATTGGTTGCAGCAGCCGCCATGACGGCTACCGCGAGCGTGGGCTCCGAGAACCAGGTGCCCCCGGTTCCGCTGTAGCAAGAAAGGGGCGCCGGCACGATCGCGGATCTTCTCCGTGGCCTGGGCGCGATCCCGCCGGCGCGAGGCAGCCATGCTAGTGCGATCGGCTCCGCATTCGCTACATTGTATACTATCCAATCGAAAATCGGCAGCCGGGCCCACCATCTGACTCAGGCAGGCTGCCGCGCATCGCCCACCGAATCATCTCCCGGGGGACAAATGACGAGGCTTCGTACCGCATTCCTGGCCGTGCTCGCCATCATGTGCACGGCGCTGCCGCTGACCGCGCAGGGGCAGTCCGCGTCGCGCACGATCACGCTCGAGGACATGTTGCGACTGCCGGAATTCGGCAGCTATGAGCTGTCACCGGACGGGCGGCAGGTGCTCTTCACGCGCAGCGATCGCGATACCGTCGCGTACGAGGAGACGTCGCACATTCATCTGCACGACCTCGCCACCGGACGCACCATCCAGCTGACGAACTCCGAGAAGGGTGAGAGCCGTCCCGGGTGGCTGCCGGACGGGCGGGTGACGTTCCGCTCCGATCGCGGCGATGGCAACGAGATGTGGGTCATCTCGCCGACGGGGGGCGAGGCGCAGCGGTATGTGGAGGATGAGGATGCGGAGGACGGCGAGTTCTCGCCCGACTACACGCGCATCGCATTCACCGAGAGCACCGACCGTCCCGACGAGGAGGAATGGGAGGAGCGTGTCGAGCGGAAGGACGACGGGTATTTCGCGGAGCGGAAGCTCACGTACGAGCACCTCTGGGTGTACGACGTCGCGGCGGGGAAGAAGACGCAGCTCACGACAGGCGACTTCGACCACGGCAGCCCGACGTGGTCGCCCGATGGGCGCTCGATCGCGTATGTATCGAACCGCTCCAACACGACCGCGCGCGATCCCGGCTACAGCAATAACTCCGACATCTACCTCGTGCCGGCGGACTCCGGCGCGGCGCGACAGCTCACGACGAATCCGGGTCCGGACCGGAGCCCGGACTTCTCGCCCGACGGCCGGCTCATGGCGTATCTGTCGAGCGACCGCGTGAACAACTCGGCCGACCAGAACGATGTGAAGGTGCTGGCGCTCGATGGCGGCGCGCCGGTCAACCTGACGGCCGATTACGATTACTCGGTGTCCAGCGTCGAATGGTCGAAGGACGGCAGCCACCTCTACATCAGCGCGGCCGAGGGCCTCACGCAGAAGCTCTACAAGGTGCCCGCGCAGGGCGGCGAGCTCACACCGATCGAGTTCGACGACGGCGTCGTCTTCCGCGACTTCTCGCAGTCGGAGGATGGCTCCAAGTGGCTGGTCACCGGCAGCACGCTGAGTGAGCCGGACCTCGTATACCTGACCGACCCGGACGGTCGCAACCCGCAGCGCATCCTCGAGGAGCACAATCTCCTCGCCGACTTCCGCGTCGCACGCGCGGAGCCGCTCACGTGGAAGGGTGCCGACGGCTGGGACATCGAGGGCGTGCTGCACTATCCGCTCGATTACCAGCCGGGCGTGCGTTATCCGCTCATCCTCCAGGTGCACGGCGGTCCGCACGGACGTTACACGGAGTCGTTCAATCAGGGCGCACAGATCTGGGCCGCGCGCGGATACGCCGTGCTCCAGACCAATCCGCGCGGCAGCTCCGGCCGCACGTTCGAGTTCAGCAACGCGAACGTCAACGACTGGGGCGGCAAGGACTTCACCGACATCATGAACGGCGTCGATCACGTCATCGAGCTCGGCGTCGCCGACCCCGAGCGCATGGCGGTCATTGGCGGCAGCGACGGCGGCTTCATGACGTTCTGGGCAGTGACGCA
>DATABQ010000315.1:0-5649 GCA_036259495.1 Longimicrobiales bacterium
CTCCGGCTCGGGCGCCGGCTCCGGTTCCGGCTCAGGCTCCGGCTCGACCGGCTCCGCGGCGTCGGTCGGTGTGGCCGGCGTTCCCATTCTTCCGGCGGCGGTGTCAATCTGCGGCGGCCCCTGAGTGCGGGCCGCGGGTGCGCGCGGGCGCTGACTGAAGCGGAACGGGCCAGCGGCCGTATCGGCGAACAGCGACAGGAACGCGGGCGTCGCCGGCCGCACGTTGCTCACATCGACCGGCGGCAGGCGCGTAGCGGCAGCGACGGCCGGCTCGCCCGGAACCGCGCCGGCTGAATCGACCGCAGTGGTGTCGGCGACGGCGACGGGCGGGTGCGCCACGAGCGGCGATTCCGCGAAGCGATCCAGGCCGCTGCGGGGGCTGTGGAACAGCGCCAGCCACGCACTGTCTGCCGGCAGCGGGTCCGGCCCGGCCATCGACGGGTCGCGCGGCGGGAGCGGCATGAGGAAGTCCGGGATGGCGTAGCGTGCCTCCCGTCGCGCCTCGAAGCGGCCGTCGCCATCGGAATCCCACGTCTCGAGCTCGATGATGCCGTCGCCGTTCATGTCGTAAAGCCGCTTCCGGCCGACATTGTCGACGTAGACCACGAGCACCGTGCCGCCATCGAGCGTCTCCCAAGCCGTCGTGTAGAGCTCGACCGGCCGTTCCGCGTCGCCGCAGTGGGCAGTGCGCGCGCCGTCGAACAGGAGCGTGCCGGTCTCGGGCGCGCGCGCTTCGGGGGCCTGGATGACGGTCGGGAACGTCGGCGGGTTCGGTGCGGGCGCGACATCGAGCAGCTGCGGGTCGAGCTCCACCGTGAGCAGGCCCGTCTGCCGCTCCGGCCCCAGGGCGTCGTCGAACGAGTAAAAGATGCGGATGTCGGAAAGTGTCTGCGGGTCGTACTCCGGCGCCGAAATGAACTCCGGGATCTGGGGTCCGTGTATCGTGCAATAGTAGCGCGGCAGGTCCGGCTCGAGGTAGATCGTGTCCAGCCCCGGCAGAACCTGCGTCTGGCTGTCAGGCTCGATCTCCGTGCGCTCGAGAGCGATGGGGAAGCGCCGCAGCGGGACACCGGGGGTGACGTTGCCCGTGATGCGGCCGCGCGTCGTCGAGATGCGGAACTGGGGCGGCACACTCAGCACAACGGCGGAGGGCCGCGCCTCCTGCGCCCCCACGTTGCGGACCGCGATGGGGATCGGGAAGATGATGCCGCCCTGCGGCGTGCGGCGCGGCTCCACCGCGACGCGCTCGATCGCGACATTGCCCTCGATCGCGAGCATCTGGAGATGGGCGGGGATCGGCCGCAGCGGGCCGAGCCAGTACGCGCCCAGCAGCAGCCCACCTGCGATCAGGAACAGCACGGCCCAGCCGCGCCCGATCCTGATTCCGAACCGTTGTGCTCTGTTACCCATGATGCCGCTCATGTCGCATGGCGCATGCCGGCAGGGCCGTCACGCGACGTACTTGAGTCCGCTGCCCGTGATGAACAGAACGATCTCCTCATCCGCGCTGAGCAGCCCGCGGCGGACCAGGTGCGGTACTGCCGCGGCCGCCGCGCCGCCTTCGGGTGCTGCGAAAATGCCGGTTGCGGCGCCGATCACGCTGACCGCCTGCCGCATCTCCTCGTCGTCGATCGCTATGGCAGCACCGTCCGACGCGCGGATCGCCTCCAGCATCAGGAAGTCGCCGACGGCGCGCGGTACGCGGAGCCCCGCGGCATACGTGTGCGCATCCAGCCACGGCTCCGCCGCATCCGCCCCGCTCTCCCACGCGCGGACGATCGGAGCACAACCCGTGGCCTGCACCGAGATCATGCGGGGCCGCTCCGAGCCGATCCAGCCGAGCCGCTCCATCTCGTCGAACGCCTTCCACATGCCGACCAGCCCGGTGCCGCCACCCGTCGGGTATATGATCACGTCCGGGAGCCGCCCCGCGAGCTGCTCGAACAGCTCGTAGCCCATCGTCTTCTTGCCCTCGACGCGATACGGCTCGCGCAATGTGGACAGATCGAACCAGCCGTGCGCCTCCACGCCCTCGGCAACCCGGGCACCCGCGTCCGTAATCAGGCCTTCGATCAGCTGGAGGTCCGCACCGAGCGCGCGCGTCTCCTCGATGATCACGCGCGGTGTGTCCGCCGGCACCACCACATGGCATGGCAGGCCCGCCGCGGCAGCGTACGCCGCCGCCGCCGATCCGGCATTGCCCGCCGACGGCAGCGCCACCTCCTTCGCGCCCAGCTCCCAGGCGCGCGACACCGCCAGCGCCAACCCGCGCGCCTTGAAGCTGCCCGTAGGGTTCTGACCCTCGTCCTTGAGCCAGAGACGGTTCACTCCCAGCTGCTCCGCCAGCCGCGGCGCCGCCACCAGCGGCGTCAGCCCCTCGCCCAGGCTCACGCGGAATGCGGGATCGTCCACGGGCAGCACGTCGGCATACCGCCACAGCGACGGCTCGCGCCCGCGCAGGTCGTCCGGCTGGAACGTGCGCGAGATGCGATCGAGGTCGTAGCGGGCGTAGAGCGGCTTGTCGCAGCAGGGCGAGAGCCGCCACAGCCGACCGGGGTCGTACGTTGTCCCGCAGCGGGTGCATTCGAGATTGAGTGGTGATGGCATGACGGCAACATAGGCAGGAATCGGCTACGAGGCACGGGGGCATGCAGCCGCGGACGCGTACTTCCTGTCACGAGTACGCGTCCGCAAATCCCTGCGCTGCCCGGCGGAGACGCCTACCCGACGTCGGTCATGCGCTTGCCCGGACGGCCGTAATGGTCTCCCCCGATCGGCCGCGCGCGCATGTACGCGGCACGGAGGTCCTCGTCGCTCATGCCCTCGAGTGCCCCGGCGCTGACGACGATGCGGCGCGGCGGCATGTTGACGTTTGCCGTCCGGAACTCGAGCAGGTCCTCATCGGACACGCTGCTGGGGTCCGGTGAGTTGACGACGGAACGCACCTCCCACGTGCAGCCGTCGGCTTCTATCGTCTTCCACTTCATGGATTGCGCAATCCTTCCGGTCGTATACTGACGATGATCTTCCAGTCCGGGCCGGTCGGCTGCAGGGATCGTTCCGCGTGAGCGGGTTCCACGGCCGGGTGGGGTGGCCGGGCAACCATCGCGGCGGGAAGGGGGATCAGACAGGTCGTACGGTCTCTCGAGGGAAGCGGATGAACGAAGCGGATTGCATACGGCGGGCGCAGCAGGGCGACGCGACGGCGATCAGGGATCTTTACAGGCGCTACTCGCCGCGCGTCCACGCAGTGGTGCGGCGCCTGGCGGGCGATGATGCGCTCGCGGAGGACTGGGCGCAGGAGGCATGGGTGCGTGTGTTCCGGGCGCTGCCGGCGTTCCGGGGCGATGCGCGGTTCTCGACCTGGCTGCACCGCATCGCGGTGAACAGCGCGCTGCACGGCCGTCGCTGGCGGGATCGGCGGGTCAGCCGTGAGTCGCCGCTGGACGCGGAGCGGGATGCGTCGGGACGCACTGACCAGGTGGCGCTGCGGCTCAGCTTGCAGCGCGCGCTGGATGAGCTGCCGGGTGGCATGCGGCAGATCGTGGTGCTGCACGATGTCGAGGGATACACACACGAAGAGATCGGCGAGTTGCTCGGCATCGCTGCCGGCACATCGAAGAGTCAGCTGTTCAAGGCGCGCGCCCGGCTCAGGGGGTTGCTTCAGCCGGCGAAGCACGCAGTGATCGAGGAGGAAGCATGTCGCATCTGAATCTGGAAACCATCGCACGGCTGGTCGAAGACGAGCCGGATACGATAGAGGCCGCACACCTGTCGTCGTGCGCGGAGTGCCGTGCACAGCTCGAGGCGATGACGGAGGACGTGCACGCGCTCGGGCTGCTGCCCGACATGGCGGCCGCGCCCGATCAGTGGGAAGCGCTGGAGCGCAGGCTCGTGCACGAGGGGCTGATCCGCAGGCGGACGCACGGCTTCGGCATGACCGCGCGCATGATGCAGATCGCCGCAGCGCTGCTGCTGTTCGTCGGCGGCGCCTGGGCCGGCCGCATGACGGCGCAGGAGCCCACCCAGCCCCTCGCGTCCACTGACCCCGCACCCGCGGAGACGCCGCAGGTGCCCGGCACTACGGATGTGCCCACAGCAGTCGCGGCGGACGACCACGTGCCGCCGCAGAGCATCGATCCGCGCTCCGAGAGCATCGACCCGCGCTCCGACAGCGTGGATCCGCGCTCCGACAGCGTGGATCCGCGCCCGGCCGGGAGCGTCGAGCATGCGCCGCGTGAGCGATTCGCTCCACCGCGCCGGGACGTGACGCTCGCATCGAACGAGACTTCAGCGTTCCCTCAGCCGCGCACGATGGAGGAAGCCGCGCGGCTGGTCCGCGCGACCGAGGCGATGTACCTGGAGGCGCTGACCGGAATGGCGGAGATGGCTTCGAATACCGACGCAGGCGATCCGGTCGTACGTCTGGCCGCGTTGCAGAGCATCCTCATGACCACTCAGGCCGCGCTGAACGAGACACCGACGGACCCGATCATCAACGGGTATCACCTCACTGCACTCGCTCAACGTGATGCGACGCTCCGGCAGGTCGCGCAGGCAACGGGCGGACAGTGGTACTGAAGACACACGAAGCATCAGGAGGGCTTCAATGAGAATTTATCGAATCGTGGCCGCACTGCTGGCGATCGGGGTGCTGACCCCAGCCGCGGCCAGTGCACAGGAGAGGGTCCGCGTCTTCGCCAATCCCGGCGCCCGCGGCATGCTCGGCTTCTCCTCGGAGCCGGTACGCGGCGAGGGGCTCCACGAGCGCGTCATTGTCGATGTCGTGCCCGACTCGCCAGCGGACAGTGCCGGCCTGGAGAAGGGCGATACGCTCGTCCGCATCAACGGCCTCGCCGCGTCGCCGCAGGTGATGAGGGCGCCGTTCCAGCCCGGCGATACGGTCACGCTCCGCATCCGCCGCGACGGCCGTGAACGGGATATCACGGTCATCGCAGCCGAGCGCAGGGACCGCATCAGCGTGTTCTTTCCCGACTCGCTCGATGAGCGATTCGCGGTAACGTTCGAGCGTATGCGCGCTCACGTGGACTCTGCTCATGCAATGCCGGACATCGCCATCAGGCGCTTCGGCACCGACAGCGGAAGCGTGATCGTCATCGGTGCCGACACGGTGCACATCAGGTCCGGTATGCCGGAGGCGCTTCGCTACAGGTTGCACGCGGACTCGTTCGCCATTCACCGCGATTCGATCTTCCGCCACCTGCGAACGGAGGTGTTCCCGCACGTGTTCGCCGATTCCGCCGACTTCCGCATCTTCACGCCAATGGAGGGAAGGCAGTTCCAGTTCCACACGGACTCCGCCGGACTCGATGGTTTCAGGATGATGGCCGCGAATGCAGTGTTCGGCCTGCGCGCAGTCGCCGGCGCCGAGCTGGCGCCGCTGAATCCAGCGCTCGCCGAATACTTCGGCGCGACCGATGGCGTACTCGTGCTGAACGCGGCCGGCAATACACCCGCGGAACGCGCAGGACTGCGCGGCGGCGATGTCATCGTCAGTGTCGACGATACAGCCGTCCGCTCCATCTCCGAGCTGCGCCGCGCGATCGACCGCGCGTCGGGCGATGTGATCCTGCGCGTGCTGAGACACGGCCGGAACGTGGACATCACGCTCGAGCTGTAGGTGCCGAG
>DATABQ010000316.1:0-2584 GCA_036259495.1 Longimicrobiales bacterium
GCACGACGCCGCATCGCACATCGTCGGTGCCACCTTGCGCGCGGCGGAGCTGGTGATGGCAGGCGAGGTGACGCGCGCGTTCAGCGTCGCCGGCGGGCTGCACCACGCGCGCCGCGCACAGGCGGCCGGGTTCAGCATCTACAACGACGCCGCAGCGGCGATACGGTGGATGCAGCAGGCGCACGGCGCACGCGTCATGTACGTCGACATCGATGCGCATCACGGTGATGGCGTGCAGCAGATATTCTACGACGATCCCGGCGTGCTCACGCTGTCGTTTCACGAGAGCGGCGCGTTTCTCTATCCGGGCACCGGCTTCATCGACGAGATGGGCGCGGGCGATGGCTACGGCTACTCGGTGAACGTGCCGCTCGATCCGCACACGGATGACACCTCGTACCTCGACTGCGTGCGCACACTCGTGCCGCGCATTACGGAGCTGTTCGGTCCCGACGTGATCGTGCTCCAGGCGGGCTGCGATGCGCACGTGCTCGATCCGCTCACGGACCTGCGCTGCACCACGGCGTTCTATCGCGATGCGACGCAGATCGTGTGCGATGTCGCCGATGCGCACTGCGACGGACGAATAGTCGCGACGGGCGGCGGCGGCTACGCCATCCACCAGGTGGTGCCGCGCGCCTGGACGCTCGTGTGGGCTACACTGTCAGGCCTCGATCCCGCCGACACCCTGCCGCACGACTACGTTGAGATGGTGGAGCGCGAATGCGAGTGCACCATGCCACGAACGTTGATCGATGCACACAATGCGTTCGCCCGCACACAGCCGTCCATCGATGCCGAGGCGAAGAACCGCGCAACGGTCGACGCGGTGCGTCGCAGGATACTGCCGCTGATTTCGGGCTGGGGGCTCGGCTTCTGACGTGATCACGCTGCCCGCCACCTTGATCGACCGCGAAGGACGACCGTTCACCGTGCGGCGCCTCACACCGGTCGACCGGCCGGCGCTCGAGGCGATGTACCGCGCGTTCGAGCCGAAGCGCGGCGCACAGGGACTGCCACCCGTCGAAAAGAACCTCGCCCGCTGGCTCGACCGCGTCCTCGCAGGCGGGGATCACTTCGGCGTCATCGTCGACAGCGAGCTGCTCGGCCACGTCATGCTCCTGCAGATCGACAGTGAACGCGTGGAGCTCGCGAACTTCCTCCACCAGTCCATCCGTAATCGCGGCATCGGTACCGCCATCAACCGCATCGCACTCGATGTCGCACGCGACAGGGGAATGAAGAGCGTCTGGCTCTGTGTCGAGCCGTTCAACCGCGCGGCCGTCCGGTCGTACGAGAAGGCAGGCTTCACGCGGCTGCCGGGCTCACTGTGGGAGAGCGAGATCGAGATGGAGGCGTCGCTCGAGCGGGAAACGTGACGTCCGCCGCCGCCCACATCCGCGTGCCGGACCGTGTCTGGCCCGGGTAATCATATGTAGCGACTTGCGTTAAACCTCGCGCGGTGCATCTTAGGCCGCGCTCCAAGGAGCAGGCTGCTCCCACTCCGGCACAACAGCGGCACCTGGTATTGGATTCAGGAACTCTCAGGATCCTCGTCGTCGACGATGATGCCGACGCGTGCAACATCCTGTCGCACGTCATTGCGCATCTGGGGCACTCGGCGGAGTGCATCCAGGATTCCGTCGAGGCACTGCCCCGGCTGCTGCGCGAGCATTTCGACGTGGTACTGCTGGACCTGGTGATGCCGGGGCTGAGCGGGTTCGATCTGCTGCGCGCAACGCATGCGGGGCAGGAGCGGCCTGCCGCAGTGATCGCCGTCTCGTCCTACCACGAGTTCCGCCACCAGGCCGCCGAGCAGGGATTCCACGCATTTGTGGACAAGCCCGTCGAGATCGGGAAGCTGCGGCCGCTTCTGGACAAGCTGATTCCGAGCGCGTGACCGGAACGGCGGAGCTGCCCTTCCGGTCGCACGACCTCAGAGGGATACAATGAAGCCCGTGCGCCGCTGAGGACGCACGGGCTTCATTGCCCCGGGGAGGCACGCCGGCTTACATGAAGTCGACGCGGTCGCGGCGCTCGTGTGGCGCCGTGCGGGGTTCGGGCTCGAGCCGGGTCGAGATGCTGGCGTTCTCGGCAGCGTTGTCCGCAGCGGGTACGCGCTCGGGCGGCTCGTAGAGCGAACGCCACGCGGGCTGCTGCTTGTTCATCGACGTGAAGACCGCCCACTGCGTCGTTCTGCGCATGGGTATCCTCCTGCTGTGGATCCTCGGCTCATGAACGCGGATGCGCCCGAATACGGCAGCATCATTGTGCATGCTGTGTGCCGGATGGGGCGGAATGGAGTCAAGTCTGTGCGCGGGTGCAACTTGGCCCGTCGGCGGGTGGCCGCGGCCGCATGCGATCCGGGGGGCTCTGTGTCACACGCTGTGGGCGTGCGGCCACACAGATCCTGCGATGATCGGCTGGTTCGTCAGCCGTCCAGCTTTGCGAGCATGCCCTGCACCTCGGCGGCCACCGGATGGCGGGCATCTGGGGTTGTGACAGACGGAGTACAAATATGTGCAACGTGTTGTGATTACGGAAGGTGCGGCTTCCGTGACCCGTCCCTGCAAGCACGCGACTT
>DATABQ010000317.1:0-1660 GCA_036259495.1 Longimicrobiales bacterium
ACGTACCGCACCAATCCTCTCGATCTGATCGTCAGGAGCGGCGGAGCGTCGGGCACGGTGGACCGCTCACGTTCCTCCTCGACGCTGACCGTTGAGCTGAGTGACGATACGGTGTATGTCGGCGAGCAGGTCCTGCTCCGCGCGGAAGCGACGTTTGCCGAGGAGATGCGCACGCGTCAGTCGCGCCCCGCGACATTCGATCCGCCCGCGCCGACCCGCTTCTGGATTCAGGATCTGCCCGATCCGATCAGCGTCACGCTGCGGAGCAGGGAGGGGCGGACCGTCGAGACGCAGACCTATCGGCGCGCATACTTCCCGCTCTCCCCGGGCACCTATTACTTCCCGCCCGCACGGCTGCACTACGAAGTGCGACGCGGCTTTCTGTACGCGCCGGAGACGCGCGAGCTCGTGTCCGACTCGGTGCCTGTCGTGGTTCTGCCCCTGCCGTCGCAGGGGCGTCCGCCCGAATACAATGGCGCGGTCGGCAGCCTGTCGATGCAGGCGAACGTCAGACCGCTGCGCGTGCGCGCCGGCGATCCCGTGGTCCTGACCGTCGACATTGCCGGTGTCGGCAACGTGAAAGCCCTGCCGGAGCCGCACCTTCCGGAGCTCCCGGGCGTGGAGACGTTTCCGCCCACGCAGGAATCGCAGGTGGAGGTGAATCAGGACCGCGTGGGCGGCACGAAGCAGTTCCAGTGGATGCTCGTTCCCGAAGAGCCGGGGCCGCTCATCATTCCGCCGGTCGAATACGGCGTCTTCGATCCGGAGCTGCAGGCGTACATCGTTCTCCGGAGCGATTCGCTGCACGTCGACGTCATGCCGGCCGCCGTAGCGGCGCCGACCGACACGGCGCTGCGGCCGCTGCGCACGATTACGCGTGGGGCGTCGCTGTCATGGGTCCGCACACCGGCATTCGCCGCCGTTCAGATGGTGCCGCTGCTGCTGCTCGCCGGAGCGATCGGGCTGCGTCGACGGCGCGAGCGTCCGCCGGGGCCGCGTGACCATGCGCGCGAGCTGGTGCAGCGGCTGGACAGTCTGCGCACAGCGGGTCCGTCATCCACTCTGCTGAGCGATCTCGAACGCACCGCCCGCGAGGCCGTGCTGCGCGTCGCGGAGATCGAGGGCGATCCTGTAACCGGCCTGCGCGAGCACAAGCGCCCTGCAGCCGCAACGGAGCTCGAGGGCATACGCCGTGAGCTGCACCGCCTGCGTTTCGCGCCGGCAGAACAGTACGAGCCCAATGCATTGATCGAGCGAGTACGCTCGTTCATCGGGATGCTCGAGCCGCGTCGCGCGTGGCACGGTCGTCGTGCCCTCGTCATCGCCCTGACGTTCCTGCCCGCTGCCGCACTCGCGATGCAGACGGATCCGCGCGATTCGTTCGCGAGCGCTGTGCAGCATTACGAGCGCGGCGACCATGCTGCCGCCGCCAATGCGTTTCGCGATTACGCCGAAGCGGTTCCGCAGGACCCCGCCGGCTGGTACAATCTCGGCCTCGCCGCCCACCGCGCCGGTGATCCCGGCCGCGCGACGTGGGCCTGGCTCAGGACGGTCGAGATCGCACCGCGTGCACGCGACGCGCGCCACAACCTGCGCGCGATCGATGCCGGCGCCGCGCTCGCGCGCGTGCAGCCGATCGACTGGCTGAGCGTTCCGGAAC
>DATABQ010000318.1:0-3995 GCA_036259495.1 Longimicrobiales bacterium
AGAAAATGGGGCCGCTGGAGAGTCTGCTGAAGATGGTGCCGGGCGTGAATGCGAAGGCGCTGAAGCAGGCGAAGATGGACCCGAAGGCGATGAAGCACGTCGAGGCGATCGTGCTCTCGATGACGCCGAAGGAGCGGAAGCGGCCCGAGCTGATCAACGGCTCGCGCCGTCTGCGCATCGCGAAGGGAAGCGGACGGACGGTACAGGAAGTAAATCGTCTGCTCACGCAGTTCAAGCAGATGCAGAAGATGATGAAATCGATGCGCGGGATGGGGATGGGGAAGGGTAAGGGTATGCCGATGGGAATGCCGCGGCTGCCCGGAATGTTCGGAACCTGAGAGGCACGACGACATGTCCGTGAAGATCCGCCTCCGGCGCACAGGCCGGAAGAAGCAGCCGAGCTACCGTCTGGTGGTGGCCGATTCCGCAACACCGCGGGATGGCCAGTACCTGGACGCCATCGGCACGTACAACCCGCTGGTGAAGCCGGCCGACCTGCGCATCGACCTCGAGAAGGTCGAGAAGTGGGTCGCCGAGGGCGCCCAGATGTCCGACACCGTGGCGTCGCTCGTGCGCAAGGCGCGTCGCGGCGGCGACAGCACGCTCGTCGTGCGCAGCGTCGGTCCGGAGGAGAAGCCGGCCACTGCGAACGTCGTGGCCGCTGCCGAGCCGTCGCAGCCGCCGCGCGCTGGCAGCCGGGGCGCGCCGCAGGCCGAAGCGGATGCTGCTGAGCCGGCCGCTGATGCGGCACCGGCAGAGGCCGCGGAGCCGACCGAAACGCCGGAGTAGGTCATGACCGCAGACACCGGTGAGCGGGCGCTGCCCGAGCACCTGGTCGTCGGTCATATCACGAAGGCGCACGGGACGAAGGGTGAGCTGTTCGTATGGCCGCTCACCGACCGTCCGGACAAGGTCTTCGCTCCGGGTAACGAGCTGCTGCTGGGCGACGAGGACGGCGTGCTCGACGAGAGTGCACCCGTCATCGTCGTCGAAACCGTGCGCCCGTTCAAGCGCGGCCTGCTCGTGAAGCTGGACCAGTTCGAATCGCGCGAGGACGCCGACGAGCTGGCCCAGCGATACGTGCTGCTGCCGACCGAAGCCGTGCCGCCGCTCGACGAAGGCGAGGTCTTCTATCACGACCTGCTCGGCATGACCGTGGTCACGGTTTCCGGCGACGTCGTGGGCACCGTGCGGGAAGTCTTCGAGACGGATCCGCACCACCTCCTCGAGGTGAAGAGCGACGCCGGGAAGCTGCACCTGATCCCGTTCGCAGAACGGATCGTCCGGTCCGTGGACGTTGCGGCGCAGAGGATGGTGATCGATCCGCCGGAGGGGTTGCTGGAGCTGTGAATGCTGGAAGCCTGCGCGGCCGAGTCGCGACCCACGCCCGCGTGCGTGCCGTGCGCGCGCCCGGCCTTTCGCGAATTCCGTTCGGGCGTGCGCACGCGCGCGGGCTGGGGAGCGGGTGATCCAGCGGGCGATGAGGGTGGGATGCGAATCAATATCGTGAGCATCTTCCCGGGGTTCTTCGAGGGGCCGCTGTCGCTCAGCATTCCGTCGCGCGCGGCGGGGAAGGGGCTGGTCGAGTATCGGGTGGTGGATCTGCGCGAATTCACGCACGACCGGCACCGCACGGTCGATGACTATCCGTTCGGCGGCGGCGCCGGGATGGTCATGAAGCCGGAGCCGTTTTTCGAGGCGGTGGACGCGCTCGACCCGGCCGGACCGATTCTCCTGATGTCGGCGCGCGGGCGTCGCTTCTCGCACGAGGATGCGGTGCGGTTGTCACTGGAGAGCGAAGTCACGCTGCTGTGCGGGCACTACAAGGATGTGGACCAGCGGGTGGCGGATTCACTCGCGACGGAAGAGGTATCACTGGGCGATTTCGTGCTGAGCGGCGGCGAATATGCCGCGCTCGCGATCACCGATGCGGTGGTGAGGCTGCTGCCCGGCTCGCTTGGCACTCACGAAGCGGCGGCGGGTGATTCATTCTACGATGAGGGGCTGCTCAGTCCGCCGTCGTACACGCGACCCGCGGAATACCGCGGGCTGAACGTGCCGGAGGTGCTGTTGTCGGGGCACCAGGCGCGCATCGAGGCGTGGCGGCGGGAGCAGGCGGAGCGGCTGACGCGGGAGCGGCGACCGGATCTCGGGAACGACCTGGCATAGGGACTGGGATCGGGATTGGGTTGGGAGGGGGGTTGGGAACGTGAGAGGTGAATGGGTACGGCGGCGAGTTCGCCGTCGAAATTCTGGAAATCGCTGCGATCGAGGTTGACTCGCGGCGTTGAGACGTGCCACATTAGATGACTGTACGCGATCGGGAAAACCGAGGGGGTCGCCATGGATATGCTACAGGAAGTGTCGAGAGAGCAGCTGCGCAGTGACCTGCCGGCTTTTGACCCGGGCGATACGCTGCGGGTGAATGTGCGGGTGCGCGAAGGCGACAAGGAGCGTCTCCAGGCGTTCGAGGGCGTGTGCATCGCGAAGAAGGGCGGCGGCATCAGCGAGACGTTCACGGTGCGCAAGGTATCGAGCGGCATCGGCGTCGAGCGCGTATTTCCGCTGCACTCGCCTTCGGTCGAGTCCGTGGCCGTGGTCCGGCGCGGACGTGTCCGTCGTGCGAAGCTGTACTACCTGCGCGCACTGCGCGGCAAGGCAGCGCGCATCAAGGAGAAGACGCGCAGCTGATTATTCGCTACCTTCGGGTCATGGCAGCAGCGGGATCCGGAGGAGCGAAGCGTCGCAAGCGCGTTCCGAAGACGGCAAGCGGCCGTCGTCGGGCGGAGAACCGGCGTCTGCAGAAGCTCCTGGAGCTCGAGCAGACGTACTGGGATCGCGGACTGAGCCTCATTGCCGGAGTGGATGAGGTCGGGCGCGGCCCACTGGCCGGTCCCGTCCTGGCGGCGGCCGTTGTGCTGCCGCCCGGCGTCGCGATCCGCGGCGTGGACGATTCCAAAAAGCTGACAGCGGAGAAGCGCGCGGAGCTCTATGACGAGATCCGCGCGAAGGCCGTTGCGATCGGCGTCGCCGGTGCGAGCACGCGCGAAGTCGACCGGATCAACATCCTCCGTGCATCCAACCTCGCGATGAAGCGCGCGATCGAGCGGCTGCGCTGCACTCCGGAGCACGTCATCGTCGACGGCCTGCCGGTTGCGGAGCTCGGGCCGGAACACACGGCCGTCGTGGACGGCGATGCAAAGGTGCACTGCATCGCATGCGCATCCGTTGTGGCCAAGGTCGTGCGTGACCGGATCATGCACCTGCTCGCAACGCGCTACCCCGGATACGGGTGGGAGACGAATGCGGGCTATGGCACGGCAGAGCATCGCGGCGCCATCATCGAGCTGGGGCTGACGCCACATCATCGTCGATCGTTTGAGCCGAACAACCAGCTCACGCTCGAGCTGCTGTAGGAGGGGACCATGCACACGGAGCATCTGCAGAACGTCACGATCGGACGTGTCCTCGCCGGGTGGCTCGTCGCGGCGGCAATCACGTCGCTCGCAGCGCTCGCTCTCATCAGCATGGGCCTGCTGACGTATGACGACAGCAGGGCGGATACGCTGTGGAGCGCCGTGGCCGTGCTGATCGGATTTTTCGCGGGCGGTTTCTTTGCCGGCTTCCGTGCGATCCAGGCGCCGATCCTTCACGCCGCCGGAATGGGTCTCACGTCACTGGTCGTGTGGTTCCTGCTGAACGCTCTTGCCGCGCTGTTCTTCCAGTCGTGGGAATGGCCGTCGCTCACCGCCGAGATGACCGTCGCGCTGCTGCTCGCTCAGCTGGTTGCTGCCGTCGTCGGTGCGCTGCTCGGGTATAACATGGCGTTCAGCGGTGAGCCGGGTCTGTCGGAGCACGAGCCGCTCGACTGACCAGCTGTCGGACGCGGAACCCACTCTTACGAATGGCTCATCGAAGCAGTCCTGAGTCCCAGCGCGTCAGCATGTGCTAGCGCGCCGGGACATCTGCATGTCGGAATGAGCCATTCGTAAGAG
>DATABQ010000319.1:0-6063 GCA_036259495.1 Longimicrobiales bacterium
TCCGCTTCCGTGCCGGTCGGCTGGTCCCAGTCGGGGAGCGCTCCCTCCGTCTCCACCGGTTCAGCAGCAGCCTGCACCTGGTCGGCGGCGGCCTCCACCGAGTCAGCCGCGGCTTCCCCAGGCTCGGCGGCCTCCCCAGGCTCGGCGGCTCCTTCCAACGAGTCAGCGGCGGCTTCCCGCGAGTCGGAGGCGAGTATCTCCTCCTGTCCGGTTGGCTCGTCCTCGTACGTGAACGTCGGGAGCTCCGGCGAGACCTCGTCTTCCTCTGCGGCGATCGTTTCGAGCCATGACGGCTCGGCGGTATCCGCCTCCTCCAGCTCTTCATCGACGTCCGGGCCGTCGTCCGGTTCGCCCGGGGCGGCCTCAGCTGCCTCCGCGGGCGGGGCGGAGCCAGGCTCGCTGATCGCGAGCCCAGGCTCGCCGATCGGGAGGCCGGTATCCCAGGTGGGAAGCTCGATTGCCGGGATGTCTACCGCCTCTGCCGCCGCCATCCCATCGGCGAGCGCGCTTTCTGCGTCGACGGCTGGCGGCTCCTCACCGGCCGCCGGTTCAGTCTCTTCGCTGACGACGTCGGCGGCGCCCGCTGCAGCCTCACTGACTGCTTCGGGCGTCGCCTCCTGCGCCGCCGCCTCCTCCAGGCTCTCGAGGTCGGCCGCCGGTGCTTCCGCCTCATCAGTGGCCTCCTCCTCGAACGAGGACAGCTCGAAAGAGGTGCCGGGCTCCGGTTCCCACGTGGACAGGCCGAGCGCTTCGCCATCCAGGTCAGGAATGTCGAACGACGGCTCCCCTGCAGACCACTCCTCCTCCGCTGGCTCTTCGGTGGCAGGCAGGTCGAACCCCGTGCCGCCCAGCGAGCTCAGGTCCAGAGGCAGGTCTCCCCCGAGGCCGAAGTCTGTGTCCTGGTCGGGCAGATCGAGAGGTGCCGGATCATCGATCTGCTTCGGTCCCGTCGGTGTGGCCTCCTCCGTATCCTGACCGAGCAGCGGCAGATCGAAATCGCCGGAGGAATCGTCGAGTGTCGGCAGGTCGGCCGGCTCCGGCTCGTCGAGCGTCGGCAGGTCGGCCGCGACCGGCTCGTCGAGTGCCGGCAGGTCGGCCGCGACCGGCTCGTCGACACCCGGTAGCTCGGGTGGCTCCTGGATCGGGACGTCGGCGGCCGGCTGCGGCTCATCGAGCAACGGCAGATCGAAGTCGCTGGCGTCGTCATCGAGCAGGGGCAGATCGGCTGCGGCTTCGGGCTCATCGAGCAACGGCAGATCCGCCGGCTGCGGCTCGTCGAGCGTCGGCAGGTCAAATGCGGCAGCTGGATCATCGAGCGTCGGCAGGTCCAGGCCTTCCGGTTCCGGCCCTCCCGTCAGGCCATCGAACGATGTGCTCTCCCTCTCGATGCCCAGGTCCTCGATCGCGGGCGTTTCCGGGTCGACGTCTCCGAAATCGAGCGCCGTGGTCTCCAAACCCTCGATGCCGCCGGATCCGCTCAGATCGATATCGGCGAGGTCCGGCTGCCCGGTCGTTTCGAACCCGGCCAGCTCGATCGTGCCGAAATCCTGAGTGTCATCACCCGGCAGTGCTCCCGGCTCGAGCCCCTGAACTTCCGCCCCGGCTTCGCTCGTCGCGGAGCTGTCCGATTCCTCCGGCTCGATCTCGACCAGGCCGGGAAGGTCGGTGCTCTCCTGGGGTCGCGGTGCTGTGGAGGGTGTCGGAACGCCGCCATCGACCGTGGCGGTGGGGTCTATTGCCAGGATCTCGTCGCGAAGCGCAGCGGCCTCATCCACCTGGCCGTCGCGGATGCGCAGCGCGTGCGCGCGCCGCAGCTCGTCCACCGCATCGTTGATGCGACCGTGTGCCTGCAGCTGACGCCCGAGCATCTCACGGATCTCCGCGTCGTCTGCGACGTTGGCGAAATCCTCGAGCGCACTCAGCGCGTCGGTCACCTTGCCTGCCTTGAACTGGCGCTCGGCGTAGTCGAGGAAGTAGCGGCGGGCATCGGAAATGAAGCCCTGCGACGCGCTGAACTGACCGAGCTTGCGGATCAGCTCCGGACGATCGGGGCTGTAGCGCAGCGCCTTGTTGCAAAGCGCGATCGCGTTGTTGTAGAGGCCGGCTTCGGCATAGCGGTCGGCCGCCTGCTCGTAGTGACGCACCGCCTCCTGCGGCTTCCCCAGTCGGACGCACAGATCGCCGACACGGTTGTAGAGCGGCAGCTCCACCTCCGTCTCGCCCTCATCGGCCGTGCGCAGCACCTGGAGGTAGGCCTGGATCGCCTTCTCCCACTCCTCGCGCTGCTCGTGCCTGCGAGCTTCGTCCTTGAGCTTGCTTATGGACTTCATGCGTCCTGCGAAATACGTCCTTCCCGGGTCAGTACATCCAGCAGTCCGCGCGACAGCAGTCGTTCGGCCGTTTCCGGAACCAGCTTCAACCGGTCCGCCGCCGCACCCCACAGCAGCTGATCGGGCAGCATTCCAATGATCTCCGTCTCTTCGACCGCCCCGCCCTGTTCATGCAGCAGCGTCTCGATCCTTCGAAAAACGTCCATTGGAGGTGTGACATCGACGTTCTCGAGGTTCATGGAGATCTGCAGCCGACCCGCGTTCGGCAGGCGCAGCGCGAGCGCGCGGACACCGAGGAATCCACCCGACGTCTCGCGCAGCGTCCGCGCGATCCGCCGCGCCGCCTCCAGATCGATGCCGGTCACGAAAACGTTCCACGCGAGCAGCACCGGCCGGGCACCCACGCAGGTGACTCCTGCGGTGGGGTGCGCACCCGTGTGCGGCCAACCTTCCGGCACCACGTCCGCAGGGCGATCCGTCGGCCACCCGGCGAGCAGGGTCTCGAAGCCACCCTTTCGTAACGCCGACAGGGGCCGTCCCGGCGGCTCCGACGCCGCTCCATAGAAGTATACGGGGATGCCGAGCTCCTGGGAGAGGCGCTGACCGACCCGTCGGGCGCTGGCGCGGGCGTCCGCCATTGTTGCGCCGGCCACAGGCACGAGCGGCAGTACGTCGAGCGCGCCCACGCGAGGATGTACCCCTTTGTGCCGGTTCAGATCGATGCGCTCGACAGCCACGCGCGCACCCGCCACGGCCGCGTCTTCCACTACCGCGGGCGCGCCGACCAGAGTCACTACGCAGCGATGGTGGTCCGCGTCCGCGGACCAGTCCAGTACGTCCGCGCCCGCCGCCCGCATGGCGTCGACGATCGCGAGGACGACCGTGGGATCGCGACCTTCGCTGAAATTGGGCACGGCCTCGAGCAGTGGGGCCGCACTCATGGCCAACGAAGATAAATGTACCGTTCCGTCGTCACAAGCTTGGCCGGACGCGCACGCCGCGCTTCCACACGCCGCGCATTGGTGCGGCGCCGAAGCGATATGGCAGCTCACGGTGGTCCGGGACATCCCACACGACAATATCCCCGGGTGCTCCGGGCGCGAGTGTACCGGTCCCGTCGGACAGCCGGAGCGCACGTGCACCTCCGGCCGTCGCTGCGACGATCGCCTCGAGCGGGTCCATGCCCATCTGCGAGCACGCCAGCGTCAGCACGAGCTGCATGCTCGGGGTCGGTGATGATCCGGGATTGAAGTCCGTCGCGAGTGCGACGGCAGCGCCGGCATCGATCAGTCGACGTGCGGGCGCGTAGCGGCTCTTACCGAGGAACAGCAGTGTGGCCGGCAGCAGCGTCGCCACGGTATCCGAGCTCGCGAGAGCGGCGATACCTTCGTCGCTGACGGCGCCCAGATGGTCTGCAGATGCGGCGCCGAGCTCGGCCGCGAGCTCCGCGGCGCCGGAGTTCTCCAGCTCGTCTGCGTGCAGCTTCGGAACCAGTCCGTGACGCATGCCCGCTTCGAGCACGTGGCGCGTCTGTGCAGCGGTGAACACGCCCGGCTCCATGAAGACATCGCAGAAGACGGCCAGGTTTGCAGCGGCAACAGCGGGGATCATCTCTTCGACGACGAGATCCACGTACGCATCGCGCCGATCGCGATACTCCTGCGGGAACTCGTGCGCCCCCATGAACGTGGGCACCAGGTCCACCGGGGTGAGGTCGGACAGCGCGCGCACGGCACGCAGCTGCTTCAGCTCGCTCGCGGTATCGAGCCCATAGCCGCTCTTCACCTCTGCTGTCGTTGTGCCGCCGCTCAGCATGGCGTCCATGCGCGGGATCGCGAGCTCGACCAGCTCCTCCTCCGAACGGGCGCGAATGTCGCGCACGGAGGCATTGATGCCGCCGCCGCGGCGGGCGATCTCCATGTACGGGACACCCTGGCTCCGCATCGCATACTCCGCCGCCCGCCACCCGCCGAACACGGCGTGAGTGTGCGAGTCCACGAAACCTGGCGTGATGATGCCGCCATTGCAATCGACGCGTGTGACGCCGTCCGCCTCGGCCCGCCTGGCATCGATCGAGCCGATGCTCTGCACGACGCCGTCGACCACGAGCAGCGAGGCATCGCGGATCACGATGTCAGACGTGGCTGCCGTGCATGTGATGATCTCGCTCGCGCCGGTGAACAGCACGGTGTTCATGCGTCACCGAACCGCGTCCAGATTTCCGCGAACGCGCCGTCGCGGACGAGACTCTCCACTGCGGCGATGTCGGGCGCGAGCACGCGGTCCTGCTCGAGCGGCGTCACCCTCTCGCGTACGAGATCCCGGGCTACGGCCACGCCGCGGCCGGGATCGAGCGGCTTCAGAAACTCCAGTGCCTGCGCAGCACAGAGCAGCTCGAGCGCAGCGAGCGTCTCCAGCAGCTCGACCGCCTCGCGCGCCTTGAGCGCTGCGGCCACGCCCATCGAAACATGGTCCTCCTTGTTCGCGTCCGTCGGGACGCTGTCCACACTGGCGGGATGCGCGCGCAGACGCAGGTCGGCGACGAGGGCCGCGGCGGCGATCTGCGCAATCATGAGCCCGGAGTTGACGCCGGGGTCACGTGTCAGAAATGCCGGGAGTCCGGACAGTGCAGGATCGACGAGCCGCGCGATGCGCCGCTCGCTGATCGAGCCGAGATCGGTCAGCGCGATACACAGCAGATCGAGCGCCTGTGCGACGGGCTGTCCGTGGAAGTTGCCGCCGCTGATGACACGCCCGTCCTCCGGAAAGATGAGCGGATTGTCCGTGACGCTGTTCGCCTCGATCTCCAGCACTTCCCGCACGAACGCCAGCGCCTGGCGCGCCGCGCCGTGCACCTGTGGCATGCAGCGGAGGGAGTACGCGTCCTGCACGCGCGGATCGCCGTGCCGGTGTGATTCGCGGATCGGCGAGTCGGCGAGCAGCGTGCGGAGGCGCGCCGCGCTCACCTGCTGCCCGCGCTGCGGCCGCGCCCGCTGCAGTGCTGCGTCGAACGCGTCGGGCGTGCCGCGCAGTCCTTCCAGGCTCATGGCGCCTGACACCTCCAGCGTCTCGAGGACGCGTTCGGCGCGCAGCAGCGCGAGGATCCCGATGCCGGTGTGGACCTGCGTGCCGTTGTTGAGCGCGAGCCCTTCCTTCGCCTCGAGCACGACCGGCTGCAGGCCGACGCGCGCGAGAGCGTCGGCGCCCTCCATCGCCTCTCCATCGTGAACCGCGCGTCCTTCGCCCAACAGCACGAGTGCGAGATGCGACAGCGGCGCGAGATCCCCCGAGGCGCCCACACTCCCGCGGCTCGGAATCACCGGATGGACGCCGCGGTTCAGACATTCGAGAAGGAGCTCCACGATCCCCGTTCGCACGCCGGAGTGGCCGATGGCGAGAACGTTGGCGCGCAGGAGCATGATCGCGCGGGTCTCCACCTCACCGAGGGGCTCCCCGACTCCGCCCGCATGGCTCCGGATCAGATTCGCCTGCAGCTCGCGGATCCGCTCCGGCGGTATCACGACCTCCGCCAGGGCGCCGAAGCCGGTGGTGATGCCGTACACGACGCGCCGTTCGCGGACGACGCGCTCGACGAACGCGCGCGCGGTCGCATTGAAGCCGCGCGCGCGGTCGTCGAGAGCGTCGTCCGCGAACGGCGCGTCGTGTACGGCATCACCACCGGCTTCGGCGCCCTGGCGGAGGTCGTGATACCGCCGGAGCGGATCCGCGAGCT
>DATABQ010000320.1:0-2035 GCA_036259495.1 Longimicrobiales bacterium
GCTACGACCTGCTGCCGCAGCACGCGCGTGTGGTACTGCATCGTCTATCGGTGTTCCGCGGCGGCTTTACGCTAGATCTGGTCGAGGATGTAGCGGCGGACGATGAGGTCGCAGCGGACGCCGTGCTCGACATCATCGCGCTGCTCGCGGATCGGTCCATGATCATCGTTCGTGAGCGTCAGGGCACCGCGCGCTATCATCTGCTCGAGACGATGCGGCAGTACGCAGCGCAACGGCTGGAGGCGTCCGACGAGGCAGCGCGGGTGCACGGCCGTCTCGCTTCGGCGCTCATCGCGCGAGTCGCAGAAGCAGAGCCATCGTTCACGACGAGGTCACGGCGGTCAGCCTTCGACCGCCTCGAGCCCGAGCTCGACAACATCCGCGAGGTTCTCGCCTGGACTCGTGAGCACGAGCAGGAGCAGCACATCCGACTCGTCGGCATGCTGTGGTGGTTCTGGTTCTCCACGCGACACTGGGTCGAGGCCGATCGCTGGATCACCGGCGCGCTGGCAATGTCCGCCGCAGCAGACCCGACCCGCGAGCGCGCCGCGCTGCTGTTCGCGGCCGGAGCACTCGCCGCGCTGCGTGCACAAGCCGAGCAGGCCCGCCCGCGTCTGGAGGAGGCGGCGGACATCGCGAACGCCGTCGGCGATGCGCGTCTCGAGGCGTACTGCCTCAACTACATCGCGATGACGTACTCCTCGTCACTCTCGCCCGCTGCTCGGGAGTACGCGGCCCGCGCTGCGCGCTGGTTCCGCGCACATGGCGACGAGTACGGCCTGCGGCTCGCACTGCTGCTCGGCGGGATGGCGGAGTATGGAGCGGGGGATATCACTGCCGCGAACGCGATGATGGAAGAAGCGGTTCGCATCGCGCGTGACTTCGGTCACGACCGGGAGCTCGCCGTCGCGCTCCAGACACGCGCGACCATCCTCATCGGGCAGGGCGAGGACGCGAAGGTACAGGCGATGGTGCGTGAATCCCTCGAGGCGCTCGGCCGCGATCCGTCCTTCCTCTTCATCGCACGCGCCATCGACATCCTCGCCAGCGGCTGCGCTGCGCGTGAACCGCACCGTGCCGCGCGCGCGATCGGCACGGCCGCCGCAATGCGCAGCCACATCGCGGCCGCCCGTTTCGCTCATGACGAAGTGGTCGTCTCACGGCTCATCGCGCAGCTGCGCGCAACGATCGGCGACGCGGAGTACGAGCGCGCGTTTGCCGAAGGCATGCGCGTCCAGCCTGCGGACGCGATCGACGACGTGCTCGGCGCAACGGCCACTGTGAATACCGCTGTTGCGACGCCCGACGACGTGCGCAGCCGCGGTATGGACGCCGATGCACGCTCTTCGCATGCGGCTGTGGCAGCGGCTGCGGATCCGGATCCGGATCGAGGCTGGGGGCGAGGCGAGGCACCGGTCTCGGCACCGGTCTCGGCACCGGTCTCGGCGCCGGGGACGGCTGCAGCGGCCGATCTCGTGGTGCGTGCGCTCGGTCCGTTCGAGGTGTTCGTCCACGGCCGTCGCGTCGACGCGTGGCCGTATGCGAGGCCGAAGGAGCTGCTGACGTTTCTGCTGCTGCATCCGCAGGGCAGCACACGCACGGAGATTGGCGGCGCGCTCTGGCCGGACGCATCGCCATCGCAGATCCGCAACAGCTTCCATGTGACGATGCATCACGTGCGCAGAACACTCGATCATCCCGAATGGATCATCGTGCAGGGTGAGCGATACAGGATGGCTCCCGATGTATCCGTGTGGCTGGACGTCACCGCGTTCCAGCAGCAGATGCGGACTGCAATGTCCGCGAGTGGGGAAGAGAGGACCGCTGCGCTGCACGCAGCCGTGGCGCTCTACCGGGATCACTTCCTGTCGGGTGAAGCCGCGGCTCCCTGGCGCGACGACGTGCAGGACCGTTTGCGCAGTCAGTTCTGCGAGGCCGGAACACTGCTCGCGGCGGGGATGGCTGAGGCGGGCGATGACGCGGGCGCTTCCGAGGCGTACGAGCGGGTCATTGCATGCGAGCCGCTCCATGAAGT
>DATABQ010000321.1:0-5805 GCA_036259495.1 Longimicrobiales bacterium
GCTTGCCTCTGAATGGACGATTGGGTGCGCATAAAGCTGCCAACTGTCCACATGATCCTGCCGCTGCTCCTCCGGTGGAACATTGGCCGCCTATAGTGCACTCAATCGTCCACCACGTCGATTCAGCGTCAGCAAATGGACGATTGGGAGTGATCTCCTCAGTCTTGGCCACGGCGCACACCGCCCTGTCGAGCTGACCGCCGCTACTGGCCGGGAAGTGCGCTTCCATTCCAAGGCCGCGCCGCACCGACTACTCCGCCGATGACCCCGGGCCATTCGAATCCCGCAGGAGCCTCTGAGCTGAGAAGACCAGCGAGAGATAAAGAGATCGAATCCCCGCTATCTCCACCATCCCCGCTGTCTCCCTTGAAGACGTTCTCCTGGGCAACGCCCTTCAGGCAACGGCAGGCGAATCACAGAGATATTCCGCATAGTCCGGATGCACGCCGACGATTTCCCTGTTCTCGAGCTGGTCGAGCATGTTCGTGAAGATGTCGCGATTGAGCGGGTAACGGACGCGGTAGCCGCGGCGGTAGATGGAGAAGAGTGTGCGGCGGACGAGCTCTACGGGGAGGTCGCGGCGGTGGTCGCCGATGGGCTGGCGATAGAGTATGTAGCGTTCGGTCGAGTCGAGCGACATGCCGGGGTGGTAGTACTCAATGTCGAACGGGATGGCGCCGCGGGTACGGATCAGTCGTTTGAGCCAGGGGCTGTCGGCGCGGACTTCGCCGAGGACCCAGGCGAGGTCATCGTACTCCTCGCGCCGGGCATCGTTGCGGAACACCTCGATCAGACGCGGCCGCAGGATGCGCGCGAGGCGACGGCCGCGGTGCTGTCTGTGGACGGCGAGGTATGTGATGAAGCCGGCGTTCACGCCGTCGAGATACAGGCCGGCGATGGTTCCGGCCGGCGTGTCATCGCCCTCGTAGAGCGCCGTCAGCAGGTGGAAGTTGTAGCCGGAGAGCATTCCCAGGCGGCGTTCGGCGATCTCCGAGCGCAGCTCCCTGATCGGCTGCCGCTCGTGGGCAGCGAACATGTCCGAGATCACGGCGAGCGCGGCTTCGGCGAGCGGCTCGCGTTCGTCGCGGATCTCGACGATGCGCACCTCGTCGGTCATGCGGGAGACTCCAGCGGTACCGGTCCTCCAGGCTTCTCCGCTGCAGCGATAGCATCGGTATCGATGCGGAACAGCCGCGCGCTGTTCTTCCACAGGACGAGCTCGGTCTCTTCGGGTGAGAGGTGCAGGTTGCGCACGAAGCGCTGATAGCTGCCCATGTCGCAGATCGGCCAGTCCGTTCCGTACAGCAGCTTCGACGGGTCACCCGCGAACGCCACGACTTCGTTCACCTGCTGCAGCATGAACTTCTCGAACCGCTCCTCGAAGTGGCCGAGCGTGAATCCGGATATGTCGCCCACCACATTGGGATTCTTGTAGATCACCTCCATTGCGTCCGTGATCCACGGATTGCCGAGGTGACAGATGACGAACGTCACGCTCCGGAAGTCGACAGCGACTTCGTCGACCTCGAGAGGGTGGGCGTACTTAACCTTGCCCTTCGGATCGTACGTGTCGCCGGTGTGGATCATCACGGGCACATCGAACTCCGCCGCCAGCTCGTAGACGACGCGCATGCGCGGGTCGTGCACGTAGAACGGCTCGTAGCCGGGATACAGCTTGAGGCCGCGGATGAGCCCTGCGCTGAGCAGCACGCGAAGCTCCGCCAGGTCCGCGGCGCGGTAGTTCAGGTAACTCACCGCAGCGACGACACCGATGTGCGGGTCGCCGGACACGACGTCCAGAATCTCGTGCACGTCCGGACGGTCCTCATTGCCGAGATAGCTGGACAGCACGAGCGCGTAATCCACGCCATTGCGGTCCATCTCGGCGCGGAGCTGCCTGTAGCGCTCCTTCAGGTCTGCGGACTCACCTTCACCATAGCGGTTCAGGTGTACATGGCAGTCGATGATCATTCAGTGTCTCCGTGGGTCGTCTGAGCTGGTCAGGAGGGGCAGATGGCGTGCCAGCGGCGGCAGGCAGCGGCAGGCGGCGGCAGGCGGCGGATTGCTGGCGAGTGCGGCACGAGCCGTTTAGCTTGCGTCCTCCCCGGCCGGGCCGCTGGCAGGGCGGGGCGACAGCGATGCCGGACGATTCGGCAGGGCGGCAGCACGGCTACTACACGGGGATCGTATGGAAATGCTCACAGACCCATCCATCTGGATTGCTTTCGCGACGCTGACGGCGCTCGAGATCGTGCTCGGCATCGACAATATCGTCTTCATCTCGATCCTGTCCGGCAAACTGCCGCAGGAGAAACAGGCGCGCGCCCGTACAGTCGGGCTCGCGCTTGCGATGGTGACGCGGATTCTCCTGCTGCTCGTGCTGTCGTGGATCATCCGGCTGACCGCACCGCTGTTCGCGGTATTCACACAGGAGATCTCCGGGCGCGACCTCATCATGATCGCCGGCGGCCTGTTCCTCGTCGCGAAGAGCACGTACGAGATCCATGACAAGCTGGAGGGCGAGCACGGCGAGAAGTCGAAGCGGGTGCCGCCGACGTTCACGGCCGTGATCATACAGATCCTGCTGCTCGACATCGTGTTCTCGCTCGATTCCGTCATCACGGCCGTCGGCATGGTCGACGAGGTGGAGGTGATGATCGCCGCCGTCGTCGTGGCCGTCGCGTTCATGATGTTCTTCGCCGGGCCGATCAGCAGGTTCGTCGAGAAGCATCCGACGGTGAAGATGCTCGCACTGAGCTTCCTGCTGCTGATCGGCGTCACGTTGATCGCTGAAGGGTTCGAACAGCACATCTCGAAGGGCTACATCTACTTCGCAATGGCGTTCTCGGTGCTCGTCGAGATGCTGAATCTGAAGATGCGTTCCGGCAAGGAGGAGCCGGTCCATCTGCACGACCGCTATGCCGGCCCGGCAGAGGACGTGACGACCTGATGGCGAAGGTGAAGCTGTCGAATGTGAAGGGAGAGGCGTGGTCGCTGATCCGTTCACATCGCCGCAGCCTCACGATCGGTCTGATCCTCATGGTGATCGGGCGACTGGCGGCGTTCGTGCTGCCGATGAGCACCAAGTTCATTATAGACGAGGTGATCACGCTCGGCCGCGCGGAGCTGCTGCTGCCGATCGCCGGAGCCGTGCTGCTCGCGACCCTGGTGCAGGCGGCAACGGGCTTCGCCGTGGCGAATGTCGTGAGCGTCGCCGCTCAGCGCGCGATCGCGGAGCTCCGCCTGAACGTGCAGCAGCACGTTCTCCGACTGCCGACATCGTATTTCGATTCCACGAAGTCCGGCGTGCTCATCTCCCGCATCATGACGGACCCCGAAGGGATCCGGAACCTGGTCGGCACGGGCATCATCCAGCTGGTCGGGGGCATCTTTACCGCGACGATCGCGCTGGCGGCGCTGCTCTACTTCAACTGGCAGCTCACACTCGGCACGGTCCTGCTGCTGGTCGTGTTCGCGGCCGTGATGTCGATCGCGTTCAAGAAGCTGCGGCCGATCTTCCGCGAGCGCGGGGAGATCAATGCCCAGGTGACCGGCCGGCTCGGCGAGACGCTCGGCGGTGTGCGACTGGTGAAGGTGTACGTCGCCGAGAAGCGCGAGGAGAGCGTGTTCAACGAAGGCGTGATGCGCCTCTACCGGAACATCGCGAGCACGATCACCGGCACATCCCTCGTATCTTCGCTCTCGACGGTGATCGTCGGCGGAGTCAGCCTGATCATCATCATCGGCGGCGGCCGTGCGGCGCTCGCGGGCGAGATGACGCCGGGCGAGCTGATCACGTTCACGTTCCTGGTCGGGATGATGGTCGCTCCGCTCGTGAACATCGCGAGCATCGGCACGCAGATCACGGACGCGTTCGCCGGGCTCGACCGCATTCGCGAGCTGCGCGACGTGCTGCCTGAGGATGCCGATGACGCCAACCGTGAGCCACTCGGAGAGGTGAGCGGCACGGTCGGGTTCCGCAACGTTTCTTTCGCGTACGGGGAAGGCCCGCGCGTGCTCGAGGACATCACGTTCGAGGCGCCGGCAGGCACGACGACGGCGCTCGTCGGGCCGAGCGGCGCGGGCAAGAGCACACTGATCTCCCTGATCATGGCGTTCCACTACCCCGACGAAGGCACGATCCTGATCGACGGCCACGATCTGAGCCGTCTGCGGCTGCTCGATTACCGGCGGCAGCTGGGCGTGGTGATGCAGGACAATTTTCTGTTCGACGGCACGATCCGCGAGAACATCGCATACGCACGGCCGGACGCCACGGACGACGAGATACGCGCTGCGGCCCGGGTCGCGAATGCGGACGAATTCATCGACCGCTTCGACGACGGCTATGACACGGTCGTGGGTGAGCGCGGGGTGAAGCTGTCGGGGGGGCAGCGCCAGCGCCTGGCGATCGCGCGCGCGATCATCGCCGATCCGCGGCTGCTCATTCTGGACGAAGCGACGTCGAGCCTGGACAGCGAGAGTGAGGCGCTCATTCGCGATGGCCTCCAGAAGCTGCGTCAGGGACGCACGACGTTCGTCATCGCGCACCGTCTCTCCACGATCCAGAGCGCGAACCAGATCCTCGTGCTCGATGGCGGGCGCATCGTGGAGCGGGGCACGCATCGCGAGCTGCTCCGTCGCGGCGGGCTGTACCGGTCCCTTTACGAGCGGCAGCAGGGACTCGAGCGCGACATCTTCATGAACCCGGGCGAGGATCCGGTGCCCGGGAGAGACGAATGGGCGGGCGGTATTACTGTCGCGGACTCGTGAGGTCCAGCGCCACCCGCCATTCACCATCGCGATCGCGGCGCCAGATGCGCACGAAATCGCCTCGCTCCGACGCCGTCCGGCCGCCACGCTCGGTCAGCAGCACATAGGGGCCGAACGTGTAGCCCATGTCGCCCGAGCTGGACACCTTCCCCGCCGCGGCCTTCCAGGTGTAGCCGGGCGTGGCGCGCAGGAACGCGTTGGCACTGTCGGCCGTCAGCGGAAAGCGGCCATTGCGAAGCAGTCGCATGTTGCGCGCGGCGCGCTGCCGGAACGCGGGAGCCGCACCTTCGGCCGCCGCCGCAGCGGCGAGGGTCGAGTCGGCGGACATGAGGCTGGCGAGAGCGTTGCCGGCCTGTGCGCCGGACCGCTGCCACGCGGGCGCGGGTGCGGCGACGATGGGGGCAGGACCGACCGGATCCGGTCCGTGCGCGATGCCGGCGTCGAGCTCCGCCTTCCACGCACCGTCGTCCTGCCGTCGCCAGATCGTGACGTACTCGCCGAACGTCGGATCGGCGTCACCTGCCCGGCTCGTGGCGATCCACGGACCGGTGGTGTAGCCGAAGTCGCCGGCGGCCGAAGCATCGGCGAAGACCGGCTCCCACACGAGCGCGAGGTGCGCAGGCATGGGCCGCGCGGCGAGCCACACGTGCGCCTTCACCGCGAGCGGGCGGTAGATCACGCCATCCTCGGCCATGAACCTGAGGAACGCCGCCTGTGTGCCGGCATCGAGTGAATGCCGCGCGAACGCGCGCTCGGCAGCGACCATCGACGCGAGTGCGGTGTCGCTCTCGAGCCGGTTCTGTGCGAGCGCCGGAAGCGCGCCTGTGCAGCCGATAACGGCCGCGATGATGAACGTGCGAATACGCATTCTGCAATCCTGAAAGACGCCGAATGTATGCTGGCGTCGTCGTGATTCACTGGCCGGGGAACCGTCCGGAAGCTAACCTGCCGACGTGATGAACGCACCCGATGTGGTTGTCGTGGTCAGCTCGGGTCGCGTTCCTCTTCCCAGGGATACGGGGCGCCGAAGCG
>DATABQ010000322.1:0-14347 GCA_036259495.1 Longimicrobiales bacterium
CCGAGATTCGTGAAGAGGATTACGCGTCGGTGATGATGGCAGTGCAGAACATGTCGCTTGCTGCGGCCGACATGGGGCTCGGGACGCACATCAAGACGGGTGCGGTCATGGAGGACCCGGCCGCGCGCGCGGCGGCCGGTGTGGCGGAGGGCGAACGCATCGTGGCGGTGGTGAACGTCGGTGAGCCGGAGGAAGTCCCCTCGCCGAAGGAGAGGGCGCCCGCCTCGAAGTTCACGAACTGGCTGGACTGAACGGCGGCGCTGCGCAGGGTCAGAGATTGCGCCGCGTTGCGACAGCTGCAGCAATGCCGCCCGCGATGAGAACCATCAGGATCGAAAGCACCAGCGTGCCTCCGCCGACGGCCGCGCCAAGCTGCTGCCGTCCGTAATTCGCTTCACCCCAGTCGCGCAGCCACTCTGTCATTTCAAGACCAAAGGCGTTTGCGAACGCCGCCGGTACCTCTTCATCGCTCGTCCAGAACTGCTCGAAACGCTCCGCACCGAAGGACGCTGCCATCTCACTGAGAAGCATGCGGTGCACGTTGCCCGCGTACATGTACGCAGACTGAAGGCGTGCGGTGGCGGCACCTTCATGCGGGAGCCGCTCGGCGGCCGGGAACGTCACCAGCTCGCGGCACAACTCATCGCGGCCGGCGGTGCAGCCTCTGAACAGGATGTCCGTATCCGACCAGGACCTCCATCGTTCGCGTGCCTGTGCACGTATATCCACGTGCCAGGCCGGACCCGGGACCTCCGCGAGCGCATACGCGCCATCGTCCAGCCACTGTGACACCTGCGCACCCGGCGCACCATATCGTGCGAAGAACGTGCACGGTCCGAGAACGCCTGCACGCCGGTTGCGGTGGACGTACTGGATCGCGTGAACCGACATGTCGCCGTGCTCCGGAACGTGACCGGTTCCGACCATGGCGCAGTAGGCACCTGCGGAATCGACACCAGCATGGATCTGCCTGCCGGACCCCGGGCCCCCCACGCGCACGTCCGGATGCCCGCCATAGCTGCCGTCCAGCAGGAATATGCCGATGCGCGCCCGCGGCGAACCAATCGCGGCGATCTCGCGGGCGAGGAGTGCGTGCAACGTATCGCGTGCTTCGTCATTCAGTGCCGGCGACAGCCCCACTACGACGCCAGGTACCGGCGGCAGCATCGGCAGCAGGGAATCGGCGTGCGCGTGCTCGCGGTACGCCAGATCCGCAGCATTCAGCGCGATCAAATTCCGCTGTGCCTCGACGCTGAGCCGGTCCTTGGCGCGCTCGCGGCGTTCCGGCAGTACCGGGTACGTCCGCGCGATCGCCGACAGCGCGGCGCAGCCGATCAGAACCAGTGCCAGCCACTTCATCCCAGACGCCATCTCGTGCTCCGCATTGACAGAAGGCCGAGTGCAACGAGCCAAAGCAGTGTCCACAGCCCAGCGCGTGCGACGCCAGCATGAACGCGTGGCCGCGCGTCCTGCAACGCACTGCGCCAGCCGGTCATCAGGGCATCGAGCGGACGGTCCGCCGCGTGGGCCAGTCGTGAGCCGACATCGGGCGCATCTTCCAGGAATCGTGCGTAGGCACCGCTGCCACCCAGCTCGAGCGCATATTGAAGCAGTGAGATGCGCGTCGCCGGATTCATCATCGATGCTGCATCGCCCACGACGGCAAGAATGCACGCCTCCATGTCCAGCGCGTAGCAGTGCCGCGCCGCAATGGACCCACTCGTCGCCAGGTCGCGATAGGCCCACACGAACGCATCGGCTGTGTGAAGCGATCCGCCGCCGATCCAGTCCTGCACATCCTGCGGCATCGCGCCGACGAGTGCAGCCCCGACGACGTGCTCCGCCGCGCCTTCGTACTCGGTGCCGACCTGCCCCGCAGACGCACGGTAATGATGGACCGGAGCGGTGGATTCCAACTCCTTCGCGCTCAGGTTCATACTGATGACCACTCCATGCAGTCGGACGACCGCATCGCCGACCATCGGAGCACGGTGCTCCCACGCGCTACGGAGCGCCGCGACGGCTGCTGCCGGCGGAGCCGCGCGGTTCACGAACAGGAACGGTCCGACAGCGATAGTGTCTGCGTGCAGCACCTCTGCCACCGCGGCTGCGGTGCGCACCGAGTCCCGCTCGTGCAGCAGCCTCTGATAGCGCGCTCTCTCCTCGAGCAGCGAATCGATCCGCGCCGCCAGGGCAGCACGCGGATCTGGCGGAGTGCGCGGATCTGGCGGAGTACGCGGATCTGGCGGAGTACGCGGATCTGGCGGAGTGCCCGGACCCTGCCGAGTACGCAGATCTGGCGAAGTGCGCGGATCTGCGGATGTGACGGGCCTCGCGGACGCATCGGCGGCCCCGGCTTCCTGCGCGTCCGGCTGCGGGTCACGAGTGCGTTCCGACGCGTCCTGCGCGTGTGCGGCGGGATGCAAGGCGAGAATCAGGGCGCCCGCGATCGTCGTGTGACGGAGAATGCGCCTAGACATCGATCAGCAGCCAGCTGCCGCCGAAGACCTGCGACGGGCCGGGCAGCCGACCGATCGCCTCGAGGGCCGTGTACAGCGGAGTCATCAGGTCGATCTCGAACTGCCGCTCCAGGAACGGCAGGCCGAGCGCCGCGCCGATGATGATCGTGACGAGCCCGATGGAGATGATGAGCGTCGTTCGTATGGTGCCGGCCGCCAGCGCGAACATGGTGCCGTACACGAGCGCCGCCGCCAGCAGGAACCGCGCGCCGAACGCGAACGGGTACGTGCGGAGCCCATCGGGAACCACTGCCGTCGACGTCGCGATCCACGCGCCGATCCAGATCGCGAGCGCAGGTATGAGCAGGATCACAGCGCCCGCCCACAGCTTCAGGAACGCGTAACGCGCACGCGGGATCGGCAGCGTCAGCGCATACACGTGATTGATGCGATGGTCCCAGTTCCAGGCAGCCAGAGCGACCGCAGCGCCCGTGATGGCGGCGAGGTACGGGAAGACCGCGGACAACTGCTGCATCGCCGACAGCAGCTCGCCGGCAGACTGCGCTCCGAAACTCGTCGTCAGACGTACGACGCCCTGCGGCAGTGCTACACACAGCAGCACCAGCGGCACCAGCAGCCACCGCGATGCCAGCCACTGGAGCCGGAGCACCTGCGTCATCTCGCGTGTCATGCCTTCACCTCGCGGCCGGAACGAAGCAGCTCCACGAACACCTCCTCCAAATCGAGATCCACCACGTCGCGCACCGTCGCGCCGGCAGTGTCGAAGTACGACATCATCGGATCGCTCCACCCGCGCACCACCCACGATTCGCACGACGCGAGCGGGTCGTGCGCGCGGGACAGGACCTCGAACGGCGCGTGGTGGCCGTTCGTCGGTGGCGCCGCCAGGCGGATCCGCTTGATACCGCCCTTCAGAACTTCGATCGGCATCTCGGCGATCATACGGCCGTGATCCAGTACGCCCACCCAGTCGCACATCCGCTCCAGCTCGTGCACCAGATGGCTCGAGATGAACACCGTCGCACCCGCCTCGCTCACATAGTCCAGCAGGGCCGTCAGGACATCCCGTCGTACCATCGGATCCAGTCCGTCGGTCGGCTCGTCCAGGATCAGCAGGCCAGGCCGCTGCGCCAGCGCCAGCAGCATCATGAGCTTGCCCGTCTCGCCCTTCGAGAGGCGGCCCACCCGCCGGTCACCCGGCAGCTCGAACATCCGCTGCAGGCGCCCCGCCCAATCTGCGTCCCAGCGCCTGTGAAAGGCCGCGTGGCAACGCATCGCCTCGTCCACCCGCAGCGACGGATAGATGTGAGGTCGCTCCGGTACATAGCCTGTGGCCGCCAATGCCTGCGGCAGCTCGCCGGGCACCTCGTGCCCCAGCACGCTCACGGTTCCGGCCTCGCGTCGCGCCATGCCCAGCAGCAGCCGGACGGTGGTGGTCTTGCCCGCGCCGTTCGGCCCCAGGAACCCGTAGATCGACCCCCGCGGCACCGTCAGCGACACGTCGCGCAGAGAGAACGAACGGCCCGCGCGGTACTGAAGACCGCGCACCTCGATCGCATTACTCATGAGTCGCAACCCCCATCTCGTCCGTCAGCGCCTGCGCGACATCCGCCGCGCCGATCCCCAGCCGTGCCGCTTCCGCCAGCAGCGAGCGCACCAGATCCCTTGCCTGCCGCTTCCGCTCCTGCTCCCGCGCTGCGGGAGCAACTTCACGCACGAACGTTCCGGCTCCATGCCGCATCTCCACGAATCCCTCCCGCTCCAGGTCGCGATACGCCTGAACGACCGTCGACGGATTGACGCGCAGCGTCGATGACAGCTGCCGCACGGAGGGCAGTGGATCACCCGCCCGATACTCCTGTGCAGCTACCGCCACACGGATGCGCGCGGCAATCTGCTCGTACAGCGGAACGGGACTCCGCGGATCGATCTCGTCGTGCATGCCCCTCTCCGGGCGTGCGGCAGGGAATCGTCTCCCGTGCCGTCGGCAATGACTGTATGGTTGTAGCGATACAGTAGTACTGTGAGCGGTCGGAGTCAAGCTTGTTGTGTCTTTACAGGGGCTTGCGCGCGGGTCAGGTTAATCGGACGCGGAACCCATTCTGCAAAATGGCCGGTCCGTCCATGCGGCTGCCCGCGCCTGGCGCGGCGCCGATCCGACCGGATCCACCCATGCGATGGGGGGCGCGAATCGGTGACGGGGCGCCCGGACAGGCCGCGCCGTGGTGGGCGTCTGCATTTCCGAGCGGGTCGATTTGCAGAATGGGTTCCGCGTCCGATTACCCTGGAGGCATGTGCTCAGGCTGCACGAATACACCTATCATCGCCCGAAAACGGTTGCGGAGGCCGCGCATCTGCTGGCGTCGCATCCGGGTCGTGCGCGGCTGATCGCGGGCGGCACGGACCTGATGCCGAACATGAAGCACGGCCTGTTCACGCCGCAGCATCTGATCGCTTTGAAGCAGATCCGGGAGCTGCACGGCATCGAGGAGCAGGGTCGCGAGCTGGTGATAGGCGCAGCGGAATCGCTCAGCGGAGTCTCACGGCATCCGCTGGTACGGCAGCACTTCGGATCGCTCGCGCGTGCGGCGGGGTCGGTGGCCGGTCCGCAGCTCCGCAACATGGGCACGATCGGCGGGAACCTGTGCCTCGACACGCGCTGCACGTACTACAACCAGACGCATTTCTGGCGCAACGCGCTCGGATACTGCCTCAAGAAGGACGGCGACGTCTGCCATGTGACGAAGGTGGGGAAGAAGTGCGTCGCGGCACATTCGGCCGATACGGCGCCGGTACTGATGACGCTCGGCGCAGTGGCCGACCTGGAGAGCGCGAATGGCACGCGGTCGGTGCCGGTATCGGAATTCTTCATTGCCGACGGCATCGAGAACACGGTCCGCGAGTGGAACGAAGTCGTGACCCGGGTGCGGATTCCGCTGCCATCGCGGAATACGCGGACGGCGTTCCGGAAGGTGCGCCAGCGGGGCGCGATCGACTTTCCGCTGCTGAACATTGCAGTCGCTGCCGAGCTGAGTGGCGATCTGGAGGTGGAGGACATGCGGATCGTCGTGTCTGCGCTCGGTTCGCGCCCGCGTGTGGTCTCCGGCCTCGACAAGGTGGCGAAGGGCCGGCCGCTCGATGAGTCCACGCGCGACGCGATCGCGCAACGGGCATTTCAGCAATGTCATCCGCTGACGAATATCATCGTTGATCCGGAATGGCGCCGCGCGATGGTGCCTGTATACGTCAAGCGCGCGCTCGCCGATCTGGCGGGCGGGCAGAACTGAGCCGGCATGTTCCTGGGTCACATAGCTGCGGGCCTGGCGGCGAAGCGGATCGCTCCGCGTACATCGACCGCGGTCCTGCTGGGTGCACCGCTGCTGGTTGACCTGCTGTGGCCATTCTTCCTGCTGCTCGGCGTCGAGCACGTGGAGATCGAGCCGGACAGCACTGCTTACACCCCCCTCACATTCACGGAGTACCCGATTACACACAGTCTGCTTACCGGCCTGGGCTGGGCAGCGCTCGCGGGCGCGATCTACTTCGCGTTCTCGAAGAACCGCCGCGGTGCGCTGGTCGTCGCGGCGCTCGTCGTCAGCCACTGGATCTTCGACTGGATCGTTCACCAGCCGGACCTGCCGCTCTACCCGGGCAGTGCAGAGTACGGACTGGGGCTGTGGAACAGTGTCGCGGGCACGGTGCTGCTCGAGGCCGCACTGTTCACCGCCGGTGTCGCGCTCTACCTCCGTGCTACGCGCGCGACCGATCGGCAGGGATCCCTGTCGTTCTGGCTGCTGGTCGGGATACTGGTGCTGAGTGCGATCGGGAACGTCCTCGGTCCGCCGCCGCCGAGCCAGACGGGGCTCGCGATATTCTCGCTGATCCTGTGGCTGATCCCGCTCTGGGGAATCTGGATCGAGCGGCATCGAGAGCCGGTGCCGGCATGACGCGTGATGAGCTGCCGCGCGACGTACTGGCACGGCTGGAGGCCCTCCATGAAGAAGGCCGCACCATATTCGAGCGCTTCGAGCGCGACGTGCGCAGCGCGGAGTTCCATCCGTTCAAGCCGGCGAACTACGATGCCGTCGTCGACGCGCTGCTGCCGTTCGTCGGCGAATGTCGTACATTCCTCGAATGGGGCTCGGCGACGGGGGTCATTGCGATTGCGGCGGACCTGATCGGCTTCGAGGCGTATGGCATCGAGATCGATCCATCGCTCGTGGAGGTGGCGGAGGATCTGGCGCAGCGGCACGGCTCGAATGCGCGCTTCGCCGCTGGCAGTCTCCTGCCGGACGGATACGAATGGCGTTCGGCGTCGGGCGATCCGCGGCTGGGCACGATCGAGACCGGCGAGTCCGGGTACGCGAAGCTGGGCATCCCGCTGAGCGGATTCGACCTCGTGTACGGGTATCCGTGGAGCGGTGAAGCGGCGATGATGCACGACATCATGGAACGCTGCGGAGCGGACGGCGCGCGCCTCATGATCAACGGCGGTCGGGAAGGCGTGCACGTGTTCAGAATCGACAACGGAAACGCGCGGCAGGTTACAGGGACCTCGTGAAGGCCGGTTGTGTATACCCGATGATATCGCCTCACGTATGGGAGCAGGACCACACATGACAACCGTACTCCTCGTCGACGACCAGCTCGAACTTCGTGCAATCCACGGCACGTACCTGCGCGAGCACGGCTTCCACGTTCTTACAGCGGGTGATGGCGAGAGCGCGCTGGCGACGGCGCGCGCGGAGTCGCCTGACATCATCCTGCTGGACCACTCGCTGCCGCTACGGATGGGGCTCGATGTCGCCCGTGAGCTGCATGAGGACCCGCGTACTGCCGACATTCCGATCGTCATGGTGACGGCGCACGCGTATGGCGCAGTCGGGCAGAAAGCTCGCGCCGCGGGCTGTGTCGCATTCCTGGCAAAGCCGTGTGCTCCGAGCCGCGTGCTCCAGGAAGTTCTGCGCTACACGGCAACCGCCTCGGCGTAGCGAACTGGCGCCGCACGATCGTTTGCGGCGCCTCATAGATCACCAACGTTCCCGCACAGGCTCTTGAATCGCCCTTCGACGCTGACCGGCCGCGCCCGCCGCTACCTCGTCGATGCCGCGCATGCGTTCGAGCACGCGCCCGTCGAGGTCACGCTGTCCGTGCTTCTCGCGGCGACGTTCTCCTATACTGTTTCAAGTGACGCCGAGCCGTTCCAGGAGTGGCTCGAGATTGCCGTGGTAATTCTGCTGACGGGCGCGATCGCATTCACGGCGACTCTCGTGCATGCACTCGGCGCGTGGAGTACGCGGACGCGTTGGATCGTCACGGCTGCGGGCGCCATCGTTGCTGCACTCTATGGCGTCCTGGTGCTGAGCATCCGGCTGGAGGCGGAGGCGTGGCGTGCGGCGGCGCTCGTGGGTGCGGGTGCACTGATCATCCTCGGCGCGCCCGGCCTCGCGGATCGGCCGGGTGCGACCGATCGGTTCCGCCGCGTCACGGGGCGGCTGCTGCTTCGGACAATCGCGGCCCTGCTGTACGGAGCTGCGCTCTTTGCGGGTCTGGCGCTGGCGCTCGGAGCGGTGAACACGCTGTTCGAGCTTCAGCTCGACTCCAGGATCTATGCACACACGCTCGGGTTGGTCTTCTTCGTGCTCGTGCCGTGGGTAGTCGTCGGCGGGCTCCCCGACTACGTCCGTCCGGAAGGCGATGCCGGACCGGTCGCGGCAGCGGTGCACCGCATCTCGGCGTTCCTCGTGACGCCGCTTCTCACGATCTACTACATCATCCTGTACGCGTACGCGGTACGCATCGCAATCACGGGTGAGCTGCCGCAGAATCTCGTATCACCGCTCGTCATAGCCGCAGGACTGCTTGCAGCGATCGCGCTGACGCTGTTCCATGAGGCGGAACGGCTGCGCATATCTGCACCGCTGTTCGTGCCGATGTGTCTGCTCGGCATCTGGGCCCTGATTCCGAGGCTCGTGCAGTACGGCTGGACGGAGTTCCGCGGGTTCCGTATGGCGCTGCTCCTCACGCTCGGCGTGCTGGCGATCCTCGCCTCCGTTTCGATGCTGCGCCGTCGCGCGCTGCGCGTGCAGGCGCTGCCGGTGGCACTCGCGGCCGCGGCGATCATCTCGTCTGTCGGGCCCTGGAGCGCGATTGCCGCGTCGCGGCGCAGCCAGCAGGCGCGCCTCGCCCAGGGGATGACCGAGGCAGGCATCGACCCGAATGCAACGGCCGTACAGGACACGCTCGTCCCGAACGAGCCGTACACGCAGATCAGTGAAACCACTCGCTATCTGGTGTCGCACTTCGGCGCGGATGCACTGCCACCGCTCTTCGCGCAGCATGCCGACAGCTCGGAGCGTTACGTCGATGTCGTCTATGAAGCAGGGCTGCGTCCCGCGCGGCCTGACCTCACCGAACCGCGCGGCGTGTTCACGCAGCTCGGGCACGGGGCCCTGATACCGGGCACAGACACGCTGTACTACGTGAGCGCCCAGGGCATCGATGCCGGGCGCCGCGGCGCAGGTGAGGCGGACGACAGCATCGCGGCCGACACGACAGCGATGTCGCGCGTGCGGGTGACGGTCGGAGGTGCGGTGCTGTTTGCGGACCTGCGCCCGCTCGCGCGCGAGCTGCTTCAGGACCCTGCGTACGGCCGCGGGATGGAGCCGGCACGCCCTGGAGCACCGCCCGCGCGCGTTGCGCTCCGCGATGAGGCCGGTGCTGTGCGCGGCGAGCTGATCGTGCTCGAGTTCGGGGCGGGCGGGGGGGTGGTGCACCGTCTGGAGGGGCTCGTGAGGATGGATCGGTAGGCTGCGGGAGATTTTACTGCGGGCGATGAACTGCGGGAGACGCCGGATGAATCCGGATTTACCAGTGGAGAGATGACATGATCGAGCGGAAGACGGCGGATGTTCGCAGGCGTGCTGCTGCGGCGGGCAGGGCATGGGCGCTGACGCTTATCGCAGTGGCAGCGACTCTGCCGGTGCAGGTGTTCGCCCAGGACCGGCTCCCGACCATGCCGGGGTACGAGCAGTACCAGCGCATGGCGAGCAATCGTCAGGGCGCGGTGCGGTCCGGGGCGCTGAGTGTTACGTGGCTGGACGATGGAAGCGCATTCGACTACCAGCGCGACGGCAAGCGTTACCGCTTCGACGTCGCATCTCTCCAGGCGACGGAGATTGCCCCGCCTGCAGGCGAGGAGAACAACGGCCGCCGCCGCGGTCCCGAGCGTGGGCGTCAGTTCGACTCCGCCGACTCGCCCGATGGCACCCTCAAGGCGTTTTACCGGGACCGGAACCTCTGGCTCAGCAATGCGGACGGCACGGGCGAGAAGGCGATCACGACGGAGGGCAGCGAAGCCGATCGAGTGAAGTACGGCACGGCAAGCTGGGTGTACGGCGAGGAGCTGGGGCAGCGCACTGCGATCTGGTGGTCGCCGGATGGCACCAAGGTGGCGTACTACCGCTTCGACGAGAGCGGCGTCCCCGACTATTTCCTCCAGCTCGACCAGACGAAGCTGCAGAGCACCGTCGATGTCGAGGCGTATCCGAAGGCCGGCGTGCCGAACCCCATCGTGGACATTTTCGTCTACGACATCGCGAGCGGTGAGTCGACGCGGCTGGACATCCGGGATGGACAGGCATTCACGAACGATGTGGTAGGACACTACGCCTATCACGTCGACTGGACACCGGACGGGCGTGAGCTGACGCTCAACCGCACGAACCGCCGCCAGAACGTCATGGAGTTCACGGCATGCAGCCCTGAATCGGGTGAGTGCCGGGTGATCGTGCGCGAGGAATGGCCGACTGGCTGGGTCATGAATTCGCCGCCGATCCAGTATCTCGAGGATGGGAAGCGCTTCCTCTGGGTATCCGAGCGGAACGGCTTCCGCAACATCTACCTGTACGACCTCAGCGGGAAGCTGCTGTCGACCGTCACCGACCACGAGTTCGAGGTCGGCGGCATCGAGCATGTGGATGAGGAGGACGGCGTCGTCTGGTATACCGCGCGCGATGGCGACAACCACATGAAGATGCAGCTGCATCGTGTCCGATTCGATGGCACGGGCGATCGCAGGCTCACCGAGCCCGCGTTCAATCACGGTGTGACTGTCTCGCCGGACGGCCGGTACTTCGTGGATGTCGCGCAGACTCACGACACCGCGCCGGTCACTGTGCTGCGCGATGCGGACGGCGGCATGGTCGCGGAGCTCGCCACGAGCGATGTATCGAGGTTCGAGGAGCTCGGCATGAAGCGCGTCGAGATGTTCACGTTCACGGCTGCGGACGGCGCTACACAGCTGCACGGCATGCTCCACAAGCCGTCGACATTCGATCCGTCGCGCACGTATCCGGTTCTCGTCAGCGTCTACGCCGGCCCTGCAACCAACGGCGCACGCGAGACGTTCACGCTGCCGGATCCCCGCACCGAGCTGGGATTCCTGGTCGTTACGCTCGACGGGCGCAACTCCGGAGGCCGCGGCAAGCGCGCGCTCGACGCCATCTACGAAAGCCTGGGCGTGGTCGAGATCGATGATATCGCGGCCGGTGTGCGCGGCCTGTACGACCGCCCATATGTCGATCGTAATCGCGTGGGGATTTTCGGGACATCGTACGGCGGCTACGCCTCCGCGATGGCGCTGCTGCGTCACCCCGATGTGTTCCACGCCGCGGCCGCATCCTCACCGGTCACGGACTGGCGGCACTACGATACGATCTATACCGAGCGTTACATGTGGATCCCCCAGGAGAACACGAGCGGATACGATGCCGGCTCAGCGATGACGTATGTCGACAACCTGAAGGGGCGGCTGCTCCTCTATTACGGCACTGCCGACAACAACGTGCATCCGTCCAACACGCTGCAGCTCGTTGCAGAGCTTCAACGCGCGGGCAAGAGCTTCGATCTCATGGTCGGTCCGGATCGCGGCCACACGGCCGTGAACAGCTCACTGATGATGGAGTTCTTTATCGAGAACCTGGTCCAGAAGGGCGGCGCGCCCGCCCTGTAACGCTGGCGGACGCCGCTCGCTGATGAGCCAGGCAGGAGATACGGGGATACGGCGATGCTACATCCCGCGTCCCCGTAACTCCGATCTCCGGTTCTCCATGCCTGAACGAGAGCTCACGTGGTGACACCGCTGCCCCACTCGAGCACTTCGGTGCGCACCTGCGCCCGCCCTGCTCCGATGAAGTCCAGCCGCTCCGCAGCCCTGCGCGACAGGTCGATGACGGTTCCGCGCGCTGCGCTGGCGCCGAACGGCCCGCGGTCGACGACCCGCACATTGACCGACCGACTGTTCCGCAGGTTGGTTACGCGCAGTATCGTACCGAACGGATAGGCGCGGTGTGCGGCTACCATCTGGTTCTGGCGGAACGGTATGCCGCTGGCTGTGCGACGTCCCTCGAACCTGTCCGCGTAGAACGTCGCTTCTCCAGTAATCGTCTCCAGTACGGGTCCGGAAACGTTCGATGCCAGGCGTCCAGGAACATTGCCGGGTTGCGCATTCGCTGATGGTTTTGGCTGCGGCAGCGCCTCTTCACCCAGCCGCGGGTACTGCTCAACGAGAGCGGCGACCTGCTCCGCTGTCAGTTCGTCCTGCGCAGTGTCGGGTGGGGCATCGCCGTTACAAGCGGCGAGAGTTGTTGTGGCTATTGCCAGGAGCCGGGTTCTGCGGGAGATAAACACTGGATTCTCCGATGTATATGTGCGCGTAAGCCTCCGCGTGATGGTGCAGCGTCAGCGTGCGCTGCGATCAGCGCACGTCAGGAGTTGTTACAAGTTGCGTTCCGCCGGGCACTTCCGAAGCGCGCTGTGGAGCTACGGAGCGGCACGCGTGCGCACCGCGGCGCGCGCTGCGCGCGAGCGGTTGTGTTCTTCCAGGGTGATCAAGGCGACGCCTGCCACGATGACGGCGGCAGCAATGGCCATGCGCAGCGTGAACACCTCTCCGGCGATCGCCCATCCGAGCAGCACAGCGACGACGGGATTCACATACGCGTAGGTCGACACGCGGGCGGGCGTAGACACGCGCAGGAGCCATACGTACGCCGAGTATCCGACGATGGCGCCGAAGATGATGAGATAGGCCAGCGCCAGCACTGATCTGGTCGACACGTTCGCCGCGTCGACCTGCGACCACTCGCCCGCCATGCTTCCGGCGACGACCAGCAGGAGCCCGCCCGTCAGCATCTGCATTCCCGTCGACAGCAGAGCGCCGTGCGGCACGGACGCGTGCTTCGAGTAGATGGATCCGACGGCCCACGCGAGTGAGCCGATCATCAGCACGAGTGCACCCAGCGGGTCGATCTCACCGCCGCCGGTAAACGCCGACGGCCCCACGAGCAGTGCAATCCCGCCGAATCCCAGAAGGAGTCCGACGACCGTGCGCGCGCCGGGACGGGCGCCGCCTTTCCACAGCCATTCGAGCAGCACCATCCAGCACGGCGTGCCCGCAACGAGGAGGGCGGTGATACCGGAGGGAACGAACTGCTCCGCCCACGTCACGGCGCCATTGCCGCCGAGAAGGAGCAGTGCGCCGATGATCAGAGCGGCCTTCCACTCGCGCAGGGTCGGCCGCCGTTCGGATTTTGCCATCGACCACGCGAACAGAAGCGTGCCCGCAACGAGGAATCGGCCGCCAGCCATGAGAAAGGGCGGCAGTGTCTCGATTGCGTAGACTATCGCGAGGTATGTCGAACCCCAGATGATGTATACTGCGGCAAAGGCGGCAATCAGCTTGCCGCGTGAAGGCTCGTCGGCCATGACCTGTTCGGTAGAGGTTCGTTGATCCTCCTGCGTCGGCACGTGCGCCCGATCGCGCAGCAGTGTACCCCCGTCCTGCCCGTTCGTCCACCTCGGCTGAACAGGCATCGCATCCGCAACAATGCCTTGTGCGCACACGCCCGCGCCGTACAATGATCCCGGACCCGATCACGAGGATGACATGGCGTTCAGCGTCCGGCACGAGGTTCTGGAGCTCACCACGAAGCACGCGTTCAACATCGCGCGTGCGGCGGCACCGCCGGTACGGCGCACGGTCTGGGTGCGGGTCCGGGATGGGGAAGGTCACGAGGGCTGGGGCGAAGCGGCAGCGAATGCATACTACGGAGAGACGGCCGACACGGTCATCTCCCTGCTGCCGCTGTACGAGCGAGCACTCAACGATGCGCTTCCGGACGGCGAACTGCCTGCGCTCGAGCGCGCGGAATCCGCGGTCGAGCTGGCTGCGGGCCGGAATCCCGCCGCGCGCGCTGCAGTGTCGGCCGCGCTGCACGACCTCGTCGGAAAGCGGTTGAACGTTCCCGTCTGGCGGCTATGGGGACTCGATGCGGTCATGCCCGTGTCGTCGTTCACGATCGGCATCGATCAGCCGGATGCGATGATTCAGCGCCTGGAGGAAGCGGCGTCGTATCCGATCATCAAGGTGAAGGTCGGCTCGCCGGAGGACCGTCGTGTGCTCGAGTCGATCAGGAAACACGCGCCCGACCGGGCGATTCGCATCGATGCGAACACGGCGTGGTCGGTGAAGCAGGCGTTCGCGATGCTGCCGGTGCTGGAGGAGCTCGGCATCGAGTTGATCGAGCAGCCGTTCAGGTCGGATGACATCGACTCGTTCCGCATGCTCCGCGAGCGGTCGGCGATTCCGGTGGTCGCCGACGAATCCTGCCGCACGGCGGCGGACATCCCGCGCCTGGTTGGAGCCGTCGACGGCATCAACATCAAGCTCGAGAAGTGCGGCTCACTGCGCGAAGCCGTGCGCATGGTGCACGTCGCGCGCGCGCATCACATGCAGGTCATGGTCGGTTGCATGCTGTCGAGCACGCTCGCGATCGCGGCAGCGATGCAGATCGCGCCACTCGCCG
>DATABQ010000323.1:0-6573 GCA_036259495.1 Longimicrobiales bacterium
GGACCGCCTCGGCCTGGGGGTCAATCTCGCCCTTCCGGTCGAGCACCTCATCGAGCGGGATGAGCTTTGCGCCGAACTGCCCGAGGTTGGCGATATCCCATTCGAACGGCTCACGCACGTCGATCAGGGTGATGTTCTCGCCGGCGTCGAGTCGCTGCTTGAGCTCGGCGGGCGTGATCTGCGGAATGGCGTTGTTGCCCTGCGGCGCTTCCATGTGCGTTTCTCCGGGTGCGCAGAATTCGTCGTAATCGATGAGTGCGGTGACGGTCGGGTGGTCCCCGCACACGGGGCAGTCAGTGTTGCGTCGAAGCTTGAGCTCGCGCCACTGGAACGTGAGCGCATCGAAGAGCGCGAGCCGCCCGACCAGGGTGTCGCCGCGGCCGAGAATCAGCTTGATCGTCTCGAGCGCCTGGAGCGAGCCGATGATGCCCGGCAGCACGCCGAGCACGCCGCCCTCCGCGCAACTCGGCACCAGGCCGGGCGGCGGTGGCTCGCGGAAGAGGCAGCGATAGCACGGCGCGGAGCGCCCGGTGAAGACGGAGACCTGCCCCTCGAACCGCAGAATCGAGCCGTATACGTAAGGCTTCCCCAGCAGCACGCAGGCGTCGTTGACGAGGTACCGCGTGGGGAAATTGTCCGTCCCGTCGATGACGATGTCGTAATCGACCAGTATCTCGAGCGCATTGTCCCGTGTCAGGCGGACGTCGTGAGTGACGACGTCGACGTTCGGATTCATCGCACGAAGCCGGCTCGCGGCGATGTCGACCTTCTTCCGCCCGACGTCGCCCGTCGCGTACAGCACCTGGCGCTGGAGGTTGCTCAGATCGACGACATCGAAGTCGATGATGCCGATCGTACCGACACCGGCCGCGGCCAGGTAAAGGCCGACCGGCGACCCGAGTCCACCCGCGCCCACCACCGCGACGCGCGCATTCCGAAGCCTCTGCTGGCCGCCAAGCCCGACCTCCGGCAGCGACAGATGCCGGGCATAGCGGCTCAGCTCCTCGGCTGAGAACGCGGCCGCGGGCGCTTCGCGTGCGGGCGCTTCGGAGGCTGCGGGCGTTTCGGACTCTGCGGACGCTTCACCACCGGCGATGCTCGGCACGATCAGGATGACGTCGCCCGGCCGAAGCGGCGTTCGATCGCGCTGCTCGAGGTCGCCGATCTCGTCTTCGTTCAGGTATACGCGAACGTAGCCCCGCAGCTCGCCGGAATCGGTGTAGAGGTGACGTCGCAGGAGGGGGTGCTGTTCGGAGAGGCGCGAAAGCGCCGCGCTCACATCCGGTGCGTCGATCTCGATGCGGGAGGCGCCGGCCGTGTATTCGCGCAGCGCCATCGGGAGCTGCACGAGTGCGCTCACGCAGCGCCCGCCAGCATGGAAACGGGAAGCTCGGCGAACCCGCTCCGGTCATCGCGGAGGCGCCAGCAGCGGACGCTGCCGCGCGGCACATCGATGATCACGTACACGTACCCGGGGACGGCAAGGTCCAGATCCGTCGGCGACGGCTCGGCAGATGTGGTCGGATGCGAATGATAGAACCCGACCACCTGCATCCCGGCGCAGCCCGCCTGCCGCTCCAGCCGGAGCACGGTCGGCGCATCGATGAGGAAGCTGGAATGATCGCGCGCGGAATTGGCAACGGGGATCAGCGTACGGATCTCGATTTCCGTGCTGTGCATGAGCCCGATGAGGGCGCCGCAGCATTCCGCCGGACCTGTGAGGCCGGCCTCGCGCCGCAGTCCGGCGAGAATTCGTGGCGCAATGGTAACTGAGTATCCGCTCATGAGTTGGGAAGCTAGCCAAGGCGTCGGCAGTGGTCAATGCGAAGCGGTCCGCTTCCTGCCATATCAGCGCGTAGAGAACAACACCTGAAGGAGGCGCATTTGAACGATCGGAATCGTACACCGGATGCGGAGCGCGACACGCGCAACCGCGGACTGCAGGAGGAGGAGAAGCGCCAGCACGATCCCGAGAAGCGGACTCCGCACCGGGCGATCGAGCAGGACGCACCTGAGCAGGAGCGCCCCACGACGCCGGACGAGGAAAGCAACGAGGACATCGCGCAGCTGGAGAATCCGCCGCAGGCGGAGGGGCCGCGGGAGCGGAACAACGACGCGGTCTGAGCCCATCGGACGCGGAACCCATTCTGCAGATAGGCCCATCCGGCAATGGGGCGCGGGACAACCGAGCAGCCCGTGACAGCCAGGCGCCGGCCGGCTGCGCCGCGGCACCAGCGGACCGAGCCCTGGACCTCGAGCCGCAAACGCCGGGCGTGTGCATGGCGCTCGCGGCCAATCTGCAGAATGGGTTCCGCGTCCGATGGGCTCCGCCTCCCGCGGGGCTCCGCCCTCCGGCGGCTCTCCGCGTCGGCGGCTCTCCGCCCCTCCAGCGGGTCTTCGCGTCCGCCTCAGGCGGCGCTATGCGCCCTTCAGCGCCTCGGCAATCAGGCGTGCACCGGCCTCGGCGCCGCCACGGTCCCGCTCCACGAACCGCCGCGCCGCTGCTCCCGCGTGAGTCCGCGCGTCGGCGTCCGTGAACAACCGAGTCAGCGCGGCGGTCAGCCGGGCCGCATCGGCCACGACGTAGCCGCCTCCCGCCTGTCGCAGCCGATCGGCCTCGCGTGCGTTCCCGTGTCGCGGGCCGTACACCACGGGGACGCCGAGCGCCGCGGGCTCGACTACGGAGTGGAGGCCTGACGTCCCGAAGCCGCCTCCGACATAGGCCACATCCGCGATCGCATACAGGTCCGCGAGCACGCCCACCCGATCGACCACGACAGCGTCGACATTCAGCGCCCCGTCCGCTGCATCCGCGAGCTCGGAACCAGCAGGATCCGACGCCGCGCCCGCCATCTCGGGACCAGCAGGACCCGGCCCCGCGCCCGCCATCCCGGCACCAGCAGGATCCGACGCCGCGCGCGCCATCCCGGCACCAGCAGAATCAGACCCCGTTGCTTCCGCGCGCAGACGCGTGTGCGACAAGCCGGCGTGGGCCAGTCGCTGCTCCAGCCGCTCGATGTGCTCGGGTGTCGGGTCGTGTGGTGCGATAACGGCGCGCCACGTGCGCGGGGCTGCCATCGCTTCGATGAGCATCTCCTCGTCGGCCGGCCACGTACTGCCACAGACGAGCCACTGCCCGCCCTGCTCGCGGAACGGGCGCAGCAGAGGTCGATTGCGATCGATCTGTTCGACACGCTCCCACACCTGATCGAACCGCGCATCGCCGGTGACGTGCAGCTTTGCGCGTTTGATGCCGAGCAGCGCGAAGCATGCAGCGTCGTCCGCGCTGACGACGCCCACGGCATCGAGGCGGCGGTACGCGCGGCCGAGCAGCATGCGCGCACCGCGGCCGAGGCGACTCGAGTCGGGAGCCAGGACGCCGTTGACCATCACCACCGGGCAGCCGCGTTCGGCGGCCTCGCGCACGAGCAGGGGCCAGACCTCCGTGCGGACGAATGCGATGCAGGACGGCCGCGCAGCGTCGAGCGCGAGGCGGACATCGCCCGTTCTGTCCCATGGCAGGTAGCCGTGCCAGTCCGCACCGACGCGAGCGGCCATCCGTTCGGCCGACGGGGAGAAGTACGTGAAGATCGCCTGCAGCTCCGGAAGATCTGCGCGCAACCGGGCGAGGATCGCCTGCGCCATCAGTGCCTCGCCTACGGACGGGGCATGCAGCCAGACGAGCGGGCGGCGGTCGTCGCGTTCCGCTTCCGCCCAGCGCTGGAGTGCCGCGAGCGATGCACGCCGACCGCGCACGCCGCGGCGCAGGCGGTCGTTCAGCGGTGCAGCAAGCTGCAGCGCAGGGACGGCAGCGCGGACGGCCGCCTCGTAGAGCCATTCACTCGATCGCACGCGTGAAAGTACGTTCGCCGGCGTGGGACTGCGAGGTGCGCTCGCGCCAATGCACTTGTGGTTGCATCAAAGCGGCAACCATCTTCGTCGAATGAACGCGAGCCTCTTCATCACGCGCGCGGCCGGTTGGGCGGCGGGTGTGTTCCAGACCATCGAGTGCAGCGGCGGTCCGGTACCGGACGGACCGGTTCTGGTCGTCGCCAATCATCCGAACAGTCTTGTCGATCCGCTCGTCGTCTTCCGTGTCGCCGGCCGTCCGACCCGACCACTCGCCAAGGCGCCGCTGTTCGACCAGCGGCTGGTCGGCACGATGCTCCGCGGCCTGGGCGGACTGCCCGTGTATCGCGCACAGGATGACGCCGCGCAGATGCATCGCAACGAGGAGACGTTCCGCGGCGCTATCGATGCCCTGCGTTCGGGCGATGCTGTGCAGATCTACCCGGAGGGGAAGAGCCATTCCGACCCGTCGCTCGCGCCGATGCGCACGGGCGCCGCACGCATCGCGCTTGGTGCGGAAGCGGCATCCGACTGGTCGCTCAGCCTGAAGATCGTGCCGATCGGTCTCACCTATCGTGACAAGCATCGCTTCCGCGGCCGCGTGCTCGCGGTCATCGGTGAACCGTTCACGATCACGGACCTGCGCACGACGCACGCCTCTGACGATGTTGCTGCCGTACGTGCGCTCACCGAGCGCATCGGGGAACGTCTATCGGCACTGACGCTGAACGTGACCGAGCAGAGCGATGCAGAGCTGATCGACACGGCGGAACGGCTGTACGCGCGCGAGAAGGGTGTCAGCCGCTGGCGCGAGCGCGACCGGCTCGCAGACCGCCTCCCGCGCATGCGCGCATTCGCACGCGGGCTCGCATGGCTGCGGGAGCACGACGGCGCGCGTCACGAAAGACTCGCGCGCGCCGTCGCACGCTACCGCCGCCGCGCACAGCTCCTCGGCGTCGCCGACGGCGATGTCCCGCCGCGCTACGGGTTTCGCGGCACACTCCGCTACATCATCACGCACGCGCTGCTGCTCGGCTTGGCCGCGCTTCCTGCGCTCGCGGGCGCGATCATCTGGTATCCGACGTACATCGCACCCCGTCTGACACTGCGGCTGGTGCGGCCGGACTATGAGGCCGTCGCGACGTACAAGCTGGCGACTGCGTTCATCGCCGTGCCGCTCACCATGGTGCTCGCGATCGTGATCGGCGCGCTGCTGGATGGTGCGCGCGGCGCCCTGATCGGTGCGGTGATCGTGCCCGCGTGCGGTTTCGCCGCCCTGGCATGGCATGATCGCTGGACGCGGTTCCGCGAGGACGCTCAGCTGTTCGTGCGCGTGCTCAGCCGACGCGATCATCAGGAGCGGCTGGCACGTGATCGAGTGGCGCTTGCGGCGGAGTTCGATGAGCTGGTGGAGCGGTCCGGTGCGCTTCAGGAGAAGTGACAGCGCCGACGGTCCGTTATCCCCGCTCCTCCGGTTGTGTCTGACGGCGGATCTCCATCAGGTCGGCATCCGAGAGCGCGGCTTCCGGAAAGTCCTCGGTGGCCATGCGCATCGCCTCGCGCAGCGAATTCGCGCTGAGGTCCATGACGTGATACTGCTGGCGCGGCGATCCGAAGCGGATGGTCACTCTGTACTGTGTCACATTAGCCTCGAGGGTGAGCGAGCGGGGGCGCTCATTCAGTCTTCGCGCACGGGTATGGGGACGAGCTGGTTCAACAGCTCGAGCAGCTCCGCGAGCACGAGCGGCTTCTGGAGGAAACTCGTGAACAGCTCCGCCTCGTCCTCGGGCAGGTCGTAGCCGCTCATCCCGATGACGGGCAGGTTCTCCCACTCCGGCTGTGCTCGCAACACCTCGACGACACGCACACCGCTCATGCCGGGGAGACTCACATCGACGAGCAGCGCTGCGGTGACGGATTCCTTCACGCGCAGCAGCGCTTCGTGGCCGTCGGCTGCGGGCACGGGCGTATACCCGTTCATCGACAGCGTCGACACGAGCATGGATCGGAAGGGCTGATTGTCTTCGGCGACGACGATTATCGGTCCCATCTGCTCCCGGTACCACGGGTGAACACCGCCGCGCGCGCGCGACACATCTTCACGACGTTAAGGCCTCGTGCAATATAACACACACTCGCCCGGCGATTCCCGCAAGTTCTTCAGCCATTCGTCCCAGGATTCGATGCGGTGCTCGCATGACGATGGACCCGCGGCGCCGCGTGTGGCATATTGGGCTCTGAGTACCGGGCGGCTACAGCAATGCCCGGACCGCGGATCACTCGACACCACCATACGGCTTGCGCTACATAGGCAACAAGACGCGGCTGCTGGGCTTCATTCGGCGGGTCATGCGCAGACGCGGGATCGGGCCGGGCCGCGCCGTGGACCCGTTCAGCGGCACTGCCAGCGTCGCCCGGGCACTCAAGCGATGGCAGTTCCATACCGCAGCATCCGACATCATGGAGTACGGGTTCGTCTTCGCCCGTGCGTACGTGGAAGTCACGAGCCGCCCCGGTTTCCGCGCCATCGCCCGCGAGATCGGCGGCCGCGAGCTGCGTCACGCGCTCGCCTGGCTCAACCGGCTGCCCGCATCTCCCGGCTTCATCTACGAGCACTACTCGCCGGCAGGCACAGCGGGAGCGGCACACGGCCGGATGTACTTCACGCCGGAGAACGCCGCCAGAATGGATGCGATACGCGATGCGATCGAGACATGGCATCGC
>DATABQ010000324.1:0-7767 GCA_036259495.1 Longimicrobiales bacterium
GAGCACGCCGTCGTAGCCCCAGTTGCGGCTGCCCGGGAACTGCGCGATCGGCATGATCTCGACTGCAGTGACGCCGAGCTCCCTCAGCGCCGGCAGGCGTTCGATGGCGGCGTCGAACGTGCCGCCGGCCGTGAATGTGCCGACGTGCATCTCGTAGATGACGAGGTCGTGCAGGTCAGGCGCGCGCCACGATTCCGTGCGCCAGTCGAACGCTGTGGAGACGACTTCGGACGGCCCATGGATGCCCTCCGGCTGATAGCGGGAGGCGGGATCCGGCAGCTCGGCTCCGTCAGGCAGAACGAAGCCGTAGCGGGTGCCTGCAGGCGCATCGGCCAGCACGACCGTGTGATAGCCGCGCTCGGCTTTCTCCATCTCGATCGGCGGCACGTCACGATCGCGCAGCCGGAGCCGCATCCGGTCGGCGTTCGGCGCCCACACGACGAAGCTGGTGGTGCCGTCGGCGCGCACGTGTGCTCCCAGCGGGAGTGTTGCGGCTGCGCTCGCCGGCGCGCCGAGCGGACTCGTGCGAGCGGCGCTCGCGGTCTCTGCGGCAGCAGCATCCGGACGCGCGTGTGAGCCGCGTGCAGCACGCGCCGAAACCGGGGGACCGCTCACACGGCCTCGCCGGGCTCGTGCTTCAGAACGATCATCGCCAGCGGAGGCAGTGTCAGGTTCAATGAGTGGGGCCGACCATGGAACGGGACCGGCACGGAGTGGGCGCCGCCGAGATTGCCGGTGTCGCTTCCTCCGTAGACGGCGGCGTCGCTGTTCAGCAGCTCGCGCCAGAAGCCGGTGTGCGGCACGCCCACGCGGTAGTTCTGATGCACGAGCGGCGTGAAGTTGCAGATGATGAGCAGCTCATCGCACTGGCCGGTGTTCGGATCGACGCGCGATCGGCGGACGTACGAGAGCACGCTGTTCCATGCGTCGTCTGCGTCGAGCCACTGGAAGCCGGCGGCATCGAAGTCCAGCTCGCTCGCCGCGCGCTCCTCACGATAGAAGTGGTTCAGGTCGCGCACCCAACGCTGCATGCCGGCGTGCGATTCGTGACCGAGCAGCGCCCAGTCGAGCTGAGCGTCGTGATTCCACTCCTGCCACTGCGCGAGCTCGCCGCCCATGAACAGCAGCTTCTTGCCCGGCTGCGTATACATGTAGCCGAAGAGCAGGCGCAGGTTAGCGAGCTTCTGCCAGTGGTCGCCCGGCATCTTGCCGATCAGTGACCCCTTGCCGTGCACCACCTCGTCGTGCGAGAGCGGCAGCACGAAGTTCTCCGTGAACGCATAGACGCCGCGGAACGTGATCCGGCCGTGATGGTAGCTGCGATGGATCGGATCGCGTTGCATGTAGTCGAGCGAGTCGTGCATCCATCCCATGTCCCACTTCATGCCGAAGCCGAGACCGCCGACATACGTGGGCCGCGACACCATCGGCCACGCAGTGGACTCTTCGGCGATCGTCTGCGTGTCGGGGAACGCCTGATACACGTCACTATTCAGGCGGCGCAGGAATTCGATGGCCTCGAGATTCTCGCGGCCGCCGAACTGGTTCGGGATCCACTCGCCCGATTCGCGCGAGTAGTCGAGGTAGAGCATTGAAGCCACCGCATCCACGCGCAGCCCGTCCGCGTGGAAGACGTCCATCCAGAACATTGCGCTGCTGAGGAGGAACGAGCGAACCTCGTTGCGGCCGTAGTTGAAGATGTAGCTCTTCCAGTCCGGGTGGAAACCCTGACGCGGGTCAGAGTGCTCGAACAGGTGAGTGCCGTCGAAGTAATGCAGCCCGTGCGCATCGCCGGGAAAATGCGACGGTACCCAGTCCAGCAGCACGCCGATGCCGCGCTGATGCAGCACGTCGATCAGGTACATGAAATCCTGAGGCGTTCCGAAGCGGCTGGTCGGTGCGAAATAGCCGGTGGTCTGGTAGCCCCAGGAGCCGAAGAACGGATGCTCCATGACGGGCATGAACTCGACGTGGGTGAAGCCCATGGACGTCACGTAGTCGGCGAACGGCTCCGCCATGTCGCGGTATCCCAGCGGTGCGCCGTCCTCCCGGCGCCACGAGCCCATATGCACCTCATATATCGAGAGCGGGCGATCGATGCCGTTGTGCTCGGCGCGCGTCTTCATCCACTCGGCATCGCCCCATTCATAGTCCGTGTCCCAGACAATGGATGCGGTTGCGGGAGGCACCTCGTGCATGAATCCGAACGGGTCCGCCTTGTCGACGCGGAATCCGTTGTATCGCGACTCGACGCGATACTTGTAGCGAGCGCCGCGGCCGATGGCGGGCACGAACGATTCCCAGATCCCGGAGTTTCCGCACGGGCTCAGCTCGGTTTCGCCGGGCTGCCAGTCGTTGAAATCGCCGATGACGCTGATGCGCTCTGCATTCGGCGCCCAGACGGCGAAGTTCGTCCCATCGACACCGGACGTAGTGCGCCGGTGCGCCCCGAGTTTGTCGTATAGGCGGTTGTGCGTGCCTTCGTTGAACCAGTGCAGATCGTCCTTCGTAAGAACGGTGCGGGTCTTTCTCTTGCGCGTCTCAGTCATTGCTCTGCGTGCGGGAGGGCGGCGTCCTGCGACGCTCACCGATTGCGTTCAGCATGCGGCGTACTGCCGCGTCAGCTGTGATCTCGTTCAGGGACCTGCTTGCGCGTCGCTGCCAGTTCGGCCGCTCATCCGATGTGCCCGGTACGTTCTGCGGCCGATCTTCCAGCCACAGGTCCTCCAGCGTTACGAGCACATACCGCGCCGGTGAGGCAGCCAGGCGCTCGAGCAGCCGCTGTCTGACCAGTTCCGGCTCGACCTCGCCGCCGGCGCCGACACTGCGTGAGAGCGTGCGGCGCAGCTGCGCACGCTCCTCCAGCGCGGCAGCATGTTCTTCTTCATCGATCAGGCCCAGATCGAGTTGATCGTCGATCTCGCTGCCGCGCCAGAATCCGGCGAACAGAGGCATGTCATGGGTATTCAGGCTGGCGACCACGTTCTCGTCGGGCACGTTCGCCGGGGCGTCTGCGTCGGGTGCGGCCTCGAACTGCACGACGTGCATGCGATGCACGCTGTGGCTGTCCATCGCGCGTCGTACGGCCGGGGGGACCGTGCCGAGGTCCTCGCCAACGACCACTGCGCGGTGGCGGGCAGACTCGAGACAGAGGATTGCAAACAGCTCATCCTCGGGGTAGCGCACGTAGACGCCGCGCTTCGCGCTGATGCCGCCAGGCACCCAGAAGAGCCGGTAGAGCGACATCACGTGATCGAGCCGCAGCATGGGGGCGTGGCGAAAGTGATGTCGCAGCGTGTCAATGAGGTATTGATAGCCGCTCGCACGGAGCGCTTCGGGTTTCAGTGGCCTGAAGCCCCAGTCCTGACCGCCGGTGAACAGCGGGTCGGGCGGTGCGCCTGCCGACACGCCTTCGGCGAAGAGATCGCGGAAACGCCAGGCATCGTAGCCGGCGGCATTGACGCCGAGCGGCATGTCCAGGTAGAGCGCAGCGGCTCCGCCATGCCGCGCTGCACCCACGGCCGCGAGCTGGTGATCCGCCTGCCACTGCGCAAAGAGATGGTAATCGGCATCTTCGGGTGCATAATCGCCATCGCGCAGCTCTCCCTGCTGCATCCGCTCAGGCCACAGCAGCCAGGCTTCGCGGCGGCGGTCGCACACAGCGCGGAATCGGGCGTAATCGCGCACGTGCGGGTTTGCCGCAGCGAACTGCGAGAGCGCATCGCGTACCCGGACATCGGACGCTGACGCCACGCGCGCCCGTTCCAGCTCCCTGCGCTTGAGCGCAGCGACACCGCGATAGTCGACGAGATCACCCTTGCGTGAGGCTGCGATCTCCGAACGTACATCGCCCTCCGGCGTCCAGCCGGGGACGGCGGTGACATCGATGAAGATCTCGCTCCAGAACAGGCGGCTGGCGGGCGAGTAGGGGCTCGGCTCGAACGGCGCGTCCAGGAACGTCGCGAGGAGCGGCAGCGTCGAGAAGAAGCCGGCGCCGAGACCGCCGGCCCAGGTGGCAGCGCGGGCGAGATCGCCATAGTCGCCGATGCCCCAGCTGCTTTCAGTGTAGAGCGCGTAGAGCGGTGCGAACACGCCCCATTCGCGCGTGTCGAGCGGAGCGTGCGCATGTCGCGGAGCCGAGATGACGAACGTCTGGAACGTCGCCCCGGACGTCTCCACCTGGACCTGGTGATAGCCGTGCGGCAGACGGCGACCGATGCGGAGCGAGTGGGTGGCGCTCCATCCGCCGCGCGCCCGCGCGTTGACCGGCTCTGCCCGACATGCGTGCGGGATGACCTCCCCGGATTCGAGCCGGATCTCGACCGCGGCACGCTCCGACTCGCCGTGGGCGAGGCGCACGCGGAGCTGCGGAAGTGCGCCGTCCCATGCGACCTGCACGGGCTGGATACCGAGCGCGTCGAGCTCCGACCTGCGCGCATCCAGCGCACGTGCGGCGCCGCGTCCATCCTCGTCGATCGATGCACCGAGCGCGCGCAAAGTGAGCGCGAGCGCTTCGGCGTCCGCGCGCCGCCGCTCGCCACCCATGCCCTCGTAGGTGGTCTCGACGCCGTACAGCCTGGCGAGCTGCGGGAGCCCGCTCACGCGCTGTTTCACTTCGAACGCTCCTCGCCATCCATGAGCTGGAGGAGACCACGGAGCGGGATGGCCGCCCACGCGGGGCGGTTGCCGAGCTCGTAGCCGAGCTCGTAAATGGCCTTCTCGAGGAGATACACGTCCAGCAGGCGGGCCAGCTCCTCGCCGTCCTGCGGCAGGATCGGCGAGTCGCGGATAACCTCCAGATAGCCGTTCAGGAACGCGCCACCCACGTAGGCATACCAGCCGCGCGCCCACCATTCCATTGCAGCACGATCGATCGTGCGCACATGACTGCGTTCCTCCTGCTCGTAGAGAGCGGCATAGGCGGCGTAGTGGAACGAGCGCAGCATCCCGGCAACATCGCGCAGCGGCGAGCGCTTCAGGCGCCGCTCCGAGAGCGGCCGTATGGGCTCGCCTTCGAAGTCGGTAATGAAGAAATCGTTGCCGGTATAGAGCACCTGCCCGAGATGGAAATCGCCGTGACAGCGGATGCGGGAGCCATTCACCTTGTGATCCACGAGGCCGCGGAATCGCCGCAGAATGGCCGCGTCCAGGCCGAGCACTTCACGCGCACTGCCCTGCACGTCCTCATCCATCGCGTCGATGCGGCCGCGCAGGAGCTGAAGCACGCGACCGGACAGATTGCGCATGGACTGGTACAGCGAGCGCTGGTAGAACATCGTGAATGGCTCAGGCGCGAATGCCGGGTCGTCAGGGTCCGATGAAAGAACCAGGTGCATGCCAGCCGTGCGCTCACCGAGCAGGCGCGCCTCCTCCAGGTGCGGGCCGACGAATGCGCGCGCAGCATCGGTCGCAGGCGACGCCGCGATACTGAGCAGCGAGCGCGTGCTCGCGTCAACCATCGTCGGCTCCTCGGAAACAGTCGCCGCCCGTTCGAAGAACTCGGTCACCGCATCGACCGTCAGGCTCCAGGCATCGCCTTCGTTCGGAACGAACTCCTGCACTACGGCGAGTGTGCGCGCAGGTGAGCCGTCGCGCGTGTACGACAGCGAGCCGAGCACGGCCGGCGTATGCTCGTAGCCATGCTCACCGAGGAACTCGCCCACCTCGACGTCCAGGCTGAGACCGTCGTCGAGCCGGCGGTAGAACTTCAGCACGACGGATCCGTCGAAGACGATGGAGGTGTTGCTCTGCTCCACGCCGAGCAGTCTGCTCTGCCGCTCCTCCATCTGATCGACCAGGCGCCGGAGCTGGCTGGATGCCGCACCGTGGAGCTCACCGCGCCGTCCGCGGATCCGCTTCCTGCCGTGCGCCGTGTCGAGCAGTGACATTCGGAACTCCGGTACGTACGCCGCGTCCACCAGGATCGCGGAATGCTCCCGGTCGTCTTCGGCGATCACCGCCTGCGGCGTGCTGTCCAGCAGCTGCTGTGCGGCCGTGCCCTCGAGCAGCATGACCGGGACGACGTATGTCTCGGCCGTCTCTTCGACGTACTGCACTTCCACCAGCGCAATGCGATGATTCGCATTCGGCACAGTGCCCGGCAGCAGATCGCTGACGGTGACACTGCGCAGGTTGCGGCCCTTCCCCTGGAACCAGCGCTGCGCAGTGATGTAATCCGGCAGCACATCCTCCAGCACAGCGGTGTCACCATCACGAATCAGCGCATCCCACCCGCTCCGCGAGAAATGCGACTCCGGCCGCGCGCGGCCTCCCGGCATCAGCATCTCGTGGGCGCGGTCCGCAGGACGGATCTGGAACCAGTAGAACGCGTGCGGCCCGAGTGTGATGAAGAACGGATCGCTGCCGATGCGGGGGAACTCCGTCAGCCCGAACAGCTCCACGGGCACGTGCTCGCGGAACCGCGACAGGTCGAGACTCGCGTACTGCACGTAGCGCGAGAGATTCGCGACGACGAGCACGGTCTCGTCCTCATAGCAGCGGAGGAACGCCAGTACCTTACGGTTGTTCGGGTACAGGAACTCGATGGAGCCGCGTCCGAATGCCTGGAACCGCTTGCGCAGTGCGATCAGCCGCTTTGTCCACCACAGCAGCGAGCTGGGGTTCGCCTGCTGCGCCTCCACGTTCACGGTCTCGTAGTGATACTCGGGGTCGACGATTACCGGCAGGTACAGGCGCTGCGGGTTCGAGCGCGAGAAGCCGGCGTTCCTGTCCGCGCTCCACTGCATGGGTGTGCGCACGCCGTTCCGGTCACCCAGGTAGATGTTGTCTCCCATCCCGATCTCGTCACCGTAATACAGCACGGGCGTGCCGGGCAGCGAGAACAGCAGCGAGTTCATCAGCTCGATCTTGCGACGATTATTGCCGAGCAGCGGCGCCAGACGCCGGCGAATGCCCAGGTTGATGCGCGCCTGCGGATCGTTCGCGTACATGCGGTACATGTAGTCGCGTTCCTCATCCGTCACCATTTCGAGCGTCAGCTCGTCATGGTTGCGCAGGAACGTCGCCCACTGGCAGTTCTCCGGTATGGGCGGCGTCTGGTTCAGGATGTCGATGATGGGGAAGCGATCCTCCATCTGAATCGACATGAAGAGGCGCGGCATGATCGGGAAGTGGAAGTTCATGTGGCACTCGTCGCCGTCACCGAAGTAGGGCACCGTCTCTTCGGGCCACTGGTTCGCTTCGGCGAGGAACAGCCTGCCCGTGAAGTTCTTGTCGAGGTGCGCGCGCATCTTCTTCAGGAACGCGTGCGTCTCGGGCAGGTTCTCGCAGTTGGTGCCCTCGCGCTCGTAGAGGTAGGGAATCGCATCGAGGCGCATCCCGTCCACACCGAGGCGGAACCACGCGTCCATCGTCTTGAAGATGGCGTCGTGGACCGCGGGGTTGTCGAAGTTCAGGTCCGGCTGGTGTGAGTAGAAGCGGTGCCAGTAGTACTGTCCGGCGACGGGATCCCACGCCCAGTTCGAGGACTCGAAGTCCTTGAAGATGATCCGCGTTTCGCGGTACTTGTTCGGATCGTCTGTCCATACGTAGAAGTCGCGCGCCGGAGAGCCCGGCTTGGCGCGGCGCGCGCGCTGGAACCACGGGTGCTGGTCGGATGTGTGATTGATGACCAGCTCCGTAATCACGCGCAGGCCACGGCTGTGTGCCTCGCGCAGGAACTTCCTGAAGTCCGCCATGGTGCCGCACGCCGGGTGGATGTCGGCATAATCGGCGATGTCGTAGCCATCGTCGCGCCATGGGGAAGGG
>DATABQ010000325.1:0-2151 GCA_036259495.1 Longimicrobiales bacterium
AGCGCGTCACTGACGTACGCGCCTGAGCCATTCTGCAGAGTGGGTTCCGCGTCCGACTTCAGCGGAACTGCACGAGACCGCGCATTATGCCGTGGGCGCCTACGCCGACGTTGAGATAGCGGCACATGCCGGCGTCGGAGCGGTTCGTCACCGCGACGAAGATGTACTGCTGCGCGTCCGCGTCCCACCGGATGCCGCTCGTGCTCTCGCCAGTCGCGCCGGAGAGGTCGACACCGGCGATCACTCCACTGCAGGTGGCCGGGTCGCTCCATGTTACGTGGAACAGGTCCGTGCGATCGGTGACCGAGCCAGCTGCATCGAGCAGTCTCCATTTGAACGGGATGCGCTGACCCGCGCGTGCGATGTTCGCTGCGGGCAGATTCTCGACAGGCTCGTAGAACCCATCGAAACCGTAGGTGATGCTGTAGCCACGGCTGTCCGTGGCGGTGTTGCCCGCCTCGTCCTGTGCAGTCACGCCGAGCTGGTGGCTGCCGAACGCCGACGTCGGCAGCGGCATGCCGTCGGGTGTAGTGCCCTCGCAGCTCGCCAGCCCTGAAACCTCATCGCTGCACGTGAACTCCGCGGGCACCTGCTGGCCGAGGAGGTAATCAGGTCCGCCGACCGGCGGGCTCGTGATCGCGATCATGGGCGCGGTCGCATCACGGCGGATCGTCAGCGACTCCGTCGTGGTGCCGCCGCCGCTCGTTGCAGTACACGTGAACGTCACACCGTCCGTGTCGCTCGTAACCGTGCGGTCGGTGCATCCCTCCGTCGCATCGATTTCGGATTCGTCGTCGATGATGTTCCACGAGATTGCTACATCGCTCACGTACCATCCCGCATCGCCGAGAGTCCCCGAGGTGACGGGTGCGATCGATGGCGGCGAACTGTCCTGCGGGTTGTCGCACGAGTTGTCGGATCCGGCGGGGTACGGCGGCTCGGGCATCGCCGCTCGCAGCTCCGGCGACATGCTCGCGTAGATTCGGCTTGCATAGCGGCCGGTGTCGTGATCGCCGAGATCGCCCAGAGCGAGAATGCTCTCGAACAATGTTCCCCAGGTGCTCATGTCCGTCAGGTCGATCTGCGAGAGCATCTGATCCCACTGCTCCTGCGTGATGAACTGGATCTCCTCATCATCGCGCTGGACGATGCAGCCGCTGCCCGCCGGGATGATGTTGTTGAGCACGCGAACGTGCTGGTACGGCAGCAGCAGCGGAATGCTGCCCGCGACGTGGGGCACCGGATCGCGGTTGTTGACCCAGCGCTGCGAGCGCGCGCCGAACGTCTCGTCGAATCGCGTCGCCATCACGTCGCCGAAGACTCGAGGTGATCCGTACGTATACACTCCGTCCACGGTAATGCCGCTCTCGGCGTGCAGCAGCTGCGCCGTCATCGTCGCGAGCGCCCCTCCCAGGCTGTGGCCGGTCAGCCACACGCGCTTGCCGGGCGTGCTTTCGATTTCGCCGCGGACGAGATCGATCACGCGACGTGCGCTCGCGTTGAAGCCGTTGTGCATGTAATCGACCATGACGAAGGACAGGTCGATCCAGATGTCGCGCAACTCGAAGTCCAGACGCGGTGGATCCGCCTCGGTACCGCGGAACACGACGAACAGCGCGTCGTCCGTCTCGGCGAGCACCACCTCCGCGTCGGTGAGCGGATCCTGGATCACACGGAAATCGGTCAGGCCGAGCGGCGCAAAGTGCGATGCGAACGTCGCGAGGAAGTCGGCGTCGCCCGTGGCGCCGACGAGCGGGACATAGGAGTAGTGGCTCAGCAGGGCGAGCAGATACGAGTTCGCCCATTCGTGACCGGTCGCGTTCGGAACGAAGTGGTCGAACGCGACACCGGTAGCCGCACTCTCCACCAGGTCGATTGCCTCGAAGGTTTCACCGGGTCCGGTGGGTGTGTGGTCCGAGCAGGCGAACAGCGCGGTGAGGCCGAGCATCACGGCGCCGTGATGATGGTGTTTCATGAGCGCTCCACGTGGTGGGTTGGAAGGTCCATTCCACCATGCGTGCGAGCGCCCGATCCGGGATCACCGGACGCGGAACCCACTCTGCAGAATGGCTCAGAGCGACATGGCCATGCTACCGGGAGCGTGTCCCGGCATGTCCCGGCGGGTCACTGCGGTACGCGCCTGAGCCGTTC
>DATABQ010000326.1:0-3151 GCA_036259495.1 Longimicrobiales bacterium
CCCATTCTGCCGATCGGCTCGCGTGACCATGCGCGTGGCCCATCAGCTTATGCAGATCCCTTCTGGTGTGACAGCCCAATGCGCCGGTGAGCCGATCGGCAGAATGGGTTCCAGGTCCGGGGGGGCCTAGCGGCCCCTGAAATCCGGCGCCCGCTTCTCCAGAAAAGCACTGACGCCTTCGCGCCGGTCCTCACTGCCGAACGCTGTGATGAACAGCTCCCGTTCGTGCGTCAGGCCTGCGGACAGCGGCGTCTCGAGTGCCGCGGCGACGGCGCTCTTGGCGAGCCGCAGCGCCACGGGTGAGTGTGCGGCCATGGCTCTGGAGAGCTCCAGCGTTCGCGCATGCAGCTCTCCGTCATCCACGAGCACGTCGACCAGGCCGATGCGGTAGGCCTCCTCCGCATCGATCAGGTCGCCTGTCAGGATGAGGCGGAGCGCTCGGCCGGCACCGATCAGCCGTGGCAGGCGCTGGGTTCCGCCGCCGCCCGGAATGAGGCCGAGACGGATCTCCGGCTGACCGAATCGCGCGGAGCGGGCAGCGACGCGCACGTCACACGCGAGTGCGAGCTCGCAGCCGCCGCCCAGCGCGAACCCGTTGATCATCGCGATCACCGGCTTCGGGAACGCGGCCACTTCGTCGAACACCCGGCGGCCCTGCATCGCCTCACGCTGCTGGAGCGGCGTGCGCTCCGCGAACTCGACTATGTCCGCACCTGCGACGAATGCCTTTTCGCCACTGCCGGTGATGACGATTACACGCGCATCATCGTCCGTGCGAAGCTGATCGAGCACATCGATGAGCTCGCGGCGCACGACTGCATTCAGCGCGTTCCGCTTGTCCGGTCTGTTGATCGTGATTGTCGCGACGTGGTCGCTGATGTCGAGCAGAAGTGTCTCGAAAGCCATCGTCTCCAGGCGGCGGGCGCCGCGTACAGGGTGAAGGCGCGAGTGCTGCCCGGCAGCGGCTCACGCGCGACTGTTCTCAGCTTGGCCGCAGAAGCCGCCGCCGCTCTCTCAGCTCCAGTCGTAGAAGCCGCGGCCGCTCTTCTGTCCGAGTCGGCCATCGGCCACCATCTGCTCGAGGATGCGCGGTGGGCGGTAGTGTTCCGCCCCCAGCTTCTCGTGCAGGTAGCGGGCGATGTCGAGCCTCACGTCGAGGCCGACGAGGTCCGTCAGTCGGAGCGGCCCCATGGGATGGCGGTATCCGAGCTCGAGCGCCTTGTCGATGTCGGCTGCGCTCGCGACGCCTTCCTCGACCATTCGCATCGCCTCGAGACCGAGCAGAACGCCGAGGCGCGATGTGGCGAATCCCGGCGAATCGTTCACGAGAACGGATTCCTTGCCGATCCGCTGCACCAGCGCGAGCGCACGCTCCACCGTCTGCTCATCCGTCGATGCGCCGCGCACTACTTCGACGAGCCTGTTGATATGGACGGGATTGAAGAAATGCAGCCCGACGAAGAGCTCGGGGCGCGAGAGCCACTGCTGCATGTCGCCGATGCTGAGGCTCGACGTATTCGTGGCGAGGAGCGTGGCCGATGAAGCCGAACGTTCCGCGCGCTGGAGCACGTCCTGCTTGAGCTCGATCTTCTCGGGGACCGCTTCGATGATGATGTCGGCGCCGTCGCAGGCGGAGTCGATCGATGGCGCGACGTGGACGCGCGCCATGTGCTCTTCCACCTCATGCTCCGCGAGCTTGCCGCGCTTCACACCCTCGTCGAGGTTCGCGCGGATGCGTTCCGCGCCGCGTCGTGCGAACTCTTCCGTTGCGTCGGCCAGCTGCACGTCGAACCCCGCCATGGCGCACACCTGCGCGATGCCGTGGCCCATCGTGCCGGCGCCGAGGACCGCCACGTGCCCCATCAGCTGCCCCCGCGCACCGTTTCCGGCCTGGGCGCACTGCGTGGCCGGGCCCGGTTGAACTTCGGCGCGCGCTTCTCGATGAAAGCCGTGATGCCTTCCCTGAAATCGGGCGAATCGAATGCGCGCATCTGCGATTCGACTTCCAGCTCGAGCACCTGCGTCAGCGTGGAGGAGAGACTGCGTCGGAGCACGCGCTTCGCATCCGCCACCACGTTCGCTGGTGAGGCCGAAATCTCGCCCGCGAATCCGCGGGCCGCCGATTCGAGCTGGGCAGCGGGTACGACGCGGTTGAAGAGGCCCATCCGTTCGCCGCGCTCGGCGCTGATCATGCCGCCAGTGAAGATGAACTCGGCAGCCGCGGCGGGGCCGATCAGCCGCGGCAGAAAGAAGCTGCCGCCCCAGTCGGGATGCAGCCCCACGCGCAGGAAAGTGAAGCCGATCGATGCCGTCTCGCTCGCAATGCGCAGGTCGCACGCGAGCGTCAGGCACGCACCGGCACCGGCGGCCGCGCCGTTGATCGCGGCGATCACCGGCTTCGACATGGCATCGATCTGCCGCACGACCTCGGCGCCCGAACGCACGAGCTGCTCGAAGCGCGCGCGGTCGCCTTCCTCGATGATCTCCGACATCACGGAGATGTCGCCGCCGGTGGAGAATGCGCGGCCGACACCCGTGATGATCACGGAGCGGATATCCACGTCCTGCTCCAGCTCGCGAAGCGCGTGCAGCAGATCCGTCCGCATCGTTCCGGCGAACGCGTTCAGACGCTCGGGCCGGTTGATCCGGATCCAGCCGACGGCGCCGTCCTTCTCTACGATGATCCTCGCGTCGCTCATGCAGCGACCTCCACGATTGTAGCGATGCCCTGGCCGACGCCGATGCACATTGTCGCGAGACCGTGCCCGCCGCCGCGTCGCCGCAGCTCGTGCACCAGTGTCGTGAGGATGCGCGCGCCGGAGCAGCCCAGCGGGTGCCCCAGCGCGATCGCGCCGCCATTTACGTTCACGATCGATGCGTCGACGCCGATTCCCGTCATGCACGGAATCGACTGAGCTGCGAATGCCTCGTTCAGCTCGACCAGCTTCAGATCCGCCACGGCGAGTCCTGCGCGCGAAAGCGCCTTCTGCGTCGCCGGGATCGGACCGATCCCCATCTCGTCCGGCTCGCATCCGGCGACCGCCATGCCGCGAAAGGCGCCAAGTGGGGTCAGGCCGCGCCGTTCTGCGTCCTTCGCCTCCATGATCACCGAGGCGGAGGCGCCGTCCGACAGCTGTGAGGCATTGCCGGC
>DATABQ010000327.1:0-1876 GCA_036259495.1 Longimicrobiales bacterium
CCGAAAACGACGGAATGTGGTGCACCGATACGTGCGCACGCGAGCATCGCAATCGCAGCCTCCGGAATCATCGGCAGGTAGATCGCCACGCGATCGCCCTTCTTCACGCCGAGAGACTTCAGCACGTTGGCGAACTTCGACACCTCGCGATGCAGGTCCCAGTACGTGAACGTGCGCGTATCGCCGGGCTCACCTTCCCAGACGAGCGCAGCCTTGTTGCGACGCCAGCCGCCCAGGTGCCGGTCGAGACAGTTGTACGATGCATTCAGCTTTCCGCCGACGAACCACTTCGCATGCGGCGGCTTCCACTCCAGCACTTCCCGCCACGGCTCGAACCACTCCAGCTTGCGCGCCCACTCCGCCCAGAACTCCTCCGGGTCCGCGGCCGCCCGCTCGTAGATACCGGGATCGCTGGCATTCGCGCGCTCGCCGAACGCGTCCGGCGGCGGGAAACGACGTTCCTCCTTCAGCAGTGCTTCAAGATTCTGCTCACGATTCGCCATGCGCCTCATCCTCCCGTGGAGAGTACCTCGCGACGGCCGCCGCACATGTACGCAAATTAGGGAACGAACAGCGCCGCGCGACAGGGGACCCGCTGCCCGGGGGGCAGCCAGCTGGCTCTGCTGCCCCCACGGGTTGAGCCCCGGAGATGTTCGCGTTATCTTTTTGGATTGTCTCGCGAAGGGCTTCCCTCAATAACACCCGCGCGGCCACGGCCGCGAATCCAAGTTTGATAATCGGAGGCGGTGCTGACATGGCCAGGAAGCTGACGAAGAAGCAGGTCGAGCATTTGCAGCAGCGACTGCTGCGTGAGCGGGAGCGCGCGCTGCGCTCCCTCGGGCAGTATGACGAGCTCGCGAAGGAGTCCGCCGAGCAGAATGACTCGGACTCGTACTCCTACTCGGATCACATGGCGGACCTCGGCACGGATGCCATGGAACGCGAGAAGATGATGCTGTTTGCGAGCAAGGAGGGTCGCTACCTCTACCGCGTGGAGGACGCGCTTCGCCGTCTGTACAAGGAGCCGGAGAAGTTCGGCCTCTGCCACAGCTGCGGCGAGCTGATCGATTTCGACCGCCTCGATGCGCTCCCCCACGCACGCTACTGCATCGAGTGCAAGCTGAAGGAGGAAGCGGACGCGGCATAACCTCCGCCTCCGTTTCGGAAGAAGGGCGCCGGGATGACTGGCGCCCTTCTGTCATCCTGACATCTATTTTCGCAGCAGGTCCGGCAGCAGCTTCACGAACGCGGAGCGCGCGAGTACACGGTCTGCACCCGCATCCCGCGCAGCGGTGAGCGCATCCGCATCGACGTGCGGCCCGAAGGCCACAACCTGTGCCGATGCGGCTGCCGGATCATCCCTGATCGAGCGGATCATCGTCGGTGCATCGAGCCAGCGCGTGTCGAGGTCGAGCAGGATGAGATCCGCCGACGGCGCCTGCGCGAGCAGATCCGCAGGTGTGCGTACGAACGTCGCACGCGCTCCTGCATGTTGAGCAGCTGCGCGGATGCGGGAGCCGAATATCAGATCGCCAACGACGGCGACGACGACACGTCCAGAGTTTGTATGTTCCACAGGATCAACCGGATGCAGGCATCATTCAAACGAGAATCAGTATTGACACCCCTCTGGGCGCCCGGTAATGTTAAGCCTGCCTGCGGCTGCGGGCGAACGATGCACCAGTGGAGCCACAATGCTGACGAGAAGTCCGGGTACGGAGAGCAGTGCTGATATCGAGCATCTGCTGCGCGAAGCGCTCGAGGCGAACGGCCAGCGCTTCACGGAGCAGCGCTCCGCAGTGTACCGCTACCTCCTGAGCACGGAGGCGCACCCCACTGCTGACGACGTCTTCACCACCGTGCGCGGTGAGCTGCC
>DATABQ010000328.1:0-1727 GCA_036259495.1 Longimicrobiales bacterium
TCAGTGCGATGAGCAGGAGCCGCACCTCTGTCGGTCCCATGTTGCCATAGCTGAAACGAAACTCCTCGAAGACATGGGTCTCGAGGTAGACGTTGATGGACAGGAGCAGGTAGGCGATGACGATCGCGAGGCCGACCGCAAGCAGCATGTAGGGCGAGAAGCCGAGTCCCAGTCCGATGGCGAGCGTCGAGTAGGCGTCGGTCAGATGGTCCAGGTAGTAGCCGTAGCGCGGCCGCTCGATCCGCCGGTAGCGCGCGAGCGTTCCGTCGAGGCTGTCGCCGAACCAGTTGGCGATCAGCGCCGCGTTCACGACCCAGAGCCAGGCCTCGTTGCGGTTCGACAGCGCGTACGCCGCGGCGATGGCGGTCGATGCGAGGAGCCCGAGCACCGTCATGTGGTCCGGCATCACCCAGGCGGGCAGCCGGGCAGCCAGACGCGGCAGCGCCCATCGTTCGAACCTCTTCAGCACGAACTCCGATGTGCGTTCGTGACTGCCCGATTCCGTCATCGCGATCTCCCGTCTTCTGCGTCACTGCGGCAATGGGTACACCCTCCCGGACGCCATGTTGCCGGCGCAGCGGCCCTGCACTTGCACCCGGCGGCCGCAGTCACTGCAGTGCGTCGGACACCCGCACGGAGAGGACAATGGCTGAGGACGAACGGACGGGCGGTAACGGAGGGATCTACGCGATGCTCATCGTCGTCGTAATCCTCATCCTGGCAATCGCGCTGTACTTCTCGGGATTGCTGGGCAGCGGCGGCGGGGCGGAGGACACGAATGTCGATATCGACGTCGAAGCACCGGCCGTCCCTGATCAAGGCGGCGGCGGCAACTGACGCCCGCGGCTCCGCGGGACACGGCAGGCCGCGGGACAGTCCGGTCCGCGGGGGCGCAACTTCCTGAAGGTCAGGAAGTCGCTGCAGCCGCAGTGCTCGGGTGCGGGAGCCACAGCGTGAACGTGGATCCCGCACCCGGCTCGCTCTCGACAGTGATATCTCCGTCCATCATGCGGGCCAGGCTCCGGCTGATGGCCAGGCCGAGGCCGCTGCCGCCATGCGGCCGCGTGTAACCGCCCGCACCCTGCACGAACGGCTCGAAGATCGGGCCTATCTGGTCGGCGGCTATGCCGATGCCGTCATCGCGCACGGAGATGCAGGTCCAGGCGGTGCGCGAATCCGCACCGACATGCTCACCGAAGCCGCGGCTCTCGCGGTGCTCGCACGTGATCACGACGCTGCCGCGCTCGGGCGTGAACTTGAGCGCGTTCGACAGCAGGTTCAACAGGATCTGCTGTACGCGCTGTGCGTCGCCCAGGAACACGGCCTCGATGGCGCTCGAAACGGTGACCCGAATCTTCTTCTCGGATGCGCGGGCCTGGAGCATCGAGATGGCGCTGTCGATGCTGGCGCGCGCCGACTGCACATCCCGCGAGATGCGCATCTGGCCGGACTCTATCTTCGCGAAGTCGAGCACGTCATTGACGACGGACGTGAGATGCTCGCTGCTCATGCGAATGCGAGCGACATAGTTCTGCTGCTGTTCCGTCAGGCTGCCGGCAATTCGCAGGCCAGCAGCGCGAAGTCCGAGTTCCTCGCAACCATGAGCCACGAGATCCGCACTCCGATCAATGCGATCATCGGCTATACCGACCTGCTGCTGCTGGGCATTCCGGAACCCGTGTCGAAGGCGCATCGGGAGCAGATGGAGCGCATCCACGCCAGCGGTC
>DATABQ010000329.1:0-9644 GCA_036259495.1 Longimicrobiales bacterium
TCCAGGTCACCCGGGCAGTGCCCGGGCCGCAGCAACGTCTTCTAGAAGCTCTCGCTGACCGGAGTCGGCCAGCACTTCTGTGTTCCGAATGTGCGATCGGCGCTGCCATACATCGCGCCGGTCGGCCAGAGATCGACGCCGTACAGATCCTCGTAGCGTCGCAGATCGCCGAGTCGGTGACCGTCGAGGAAGAACTCGCGTGCACGCTGCTCGCGCAGCGCAGCCATGTACTGCTCCTCGGTCGGTGCGACCAGCGGCACCTGATTGCCGATCGCCCGCTGCTCGTTCAGGAACAGGAGGTTCGTGGGCGTCAGTCCCTCCGCCTCCGCAATGATGTAGCGCGCTTCGATCGCGGACGCGAGGCGGATCGTCGACTCGGTACCCGCAGCTCCGCCTGAGCCGACGAAGCGCGAGCCCTCGACGGTACCATCGTACGTGTTGAACGAACGTGGTGCGTTCGGTACGATGAAGTCGCCACCGCCCGACACACTGATGTCGCCCGCCTCACCGTGAGGCACGCGTGGGTCATTCAGATTCTCGAACGGCGTTCCCGAGATCGAAACCCAGGAGGCGCCCGCCGACAGGAACTCCCAGAACGGGCTGCCCATGCGCCGCGACTCGGAGAACGAGTTGCCCTGCTTGTAGTGCACATCGTAGCGGAAGCCCTGATCCGTGTCGGATACGTACGCAGGCGTCACAGCCTCCGCGTACGCGATCGCGGCCGCCGTGTTGCCGGCATTCAGCGCAGCGCGCGCAGCACCGACGCGTGCGACGTTCTCGGCCGAGTCTGCGCCGGCTATGATGCGGGCGCGGGTCTCGGCATTCTCGATGTCCGCCGCGCCCGCACGAACTTCCGCCGCCGCCGCAATCGCCGCATCGAAGCGATCGATGGCGATCGCAAACAGCTCGTCCGGCTGGAGTGCGGCACCCTGTCCGCCGATCCGGGTTTCGCAGATCTGCTCGCCGAGCAGCGCATACGAGTATCCGGCGAACATCAGCGTGTTCGGGTACCGCGGATCCGCTTCGGCGGAATCACCGAGCAGCGCGCGATATCGACCCGCGACCGTGTCCGCCATGAAGCGGGCCCGGTGCAGACCGTTGAAGATGGCGAGAGCGTACGTGCCGTTGTTGTCCGTGACGGCACGCTCGTCCATGTCCAGGTTCTCGAAGTACGAGTGGTGCATCCGCAGCTCGTCCGTGAAGGCGCCGCTGAAGAACGCGGTCCAGGCATACGCCGGCTGGAAATCGCCGACCACGCCGTCGTACATCAGCTGCAGATACTCCGGATTATTGAGCGTCGGATTCTCGATGGCACCGGGGTTCGTGACCTCGAGAAAGTCGCTGCAGCCCGCACCAGCGACCCCCACCATAAGGGCGAGCGACACTGCGCGCGACCGGCGTCCGAGATACTTCATTGTGGCTCCCATATTGATCGTCCTCATATCAGAAGCTGAAGTTCAGGGCAGCGGAGAAACGGCGCAGCATCGGCACCGGATAGACGTCCGCTCGGCCGAACGCGCGATTGCCGTAGCCGTTCACCTCGGGGTCGATCCCGCTGTAATCGCTCCAGAGCGCGAGGTTGTGGCCCGCGAGAGTAATGCTCGCCGAGCTGGCGCGGAACCGCTGCGCCAAGGTCGACGGCAGCGTGTACGTGAGGGAGAGGTCACGCAGCTTCGTGAAATCCGCCGGCTCGATCCAGTAACCCTGCGCGTTCGTAGCCAGCCAGATCGGGCGATCTACCGCATCCGCCTGTGCCGGATCGTTCAGGCGCTCGCAGTTCACCTGGACCGCACAGCGGTTGTACTCCTTGTAGTTGAACAGGTAGTGACCGCCCTTGTAGTCGAGCAGCATGAACACACGGAAGTCGCGGAACAGGGTGAACGTGTTCGAGAAGCTGACTTCGTGCGTCGGTGCGGACGGCCCGATGTACTGGAGTTCCTCGAGCTCGACCGAGCGCGGCGTGAGCGGGATCGGTGCACCGTTCTCGTCCCGACTCGGAACCGTGAACCAGTAGCCGCCGATCGGATATCCTTCGCGGTGACGCTGGACAGAGCCATACGACTGGCCGCTTACGATCATCTCCGTACGGTCATCGCCGAACTCGACGAGCTCGTTGTCGTTGGTCGCGAGGCTCAGGTTTGCGTCCCACGAGAAGCTCGGCCGCCGCATCGGCGTGGCGAACAGCGCGACCTCGAAGCCCGAGTTGGCAGTCTCACCGAGGTTTGTCAGCACTGATGCCGTGCCGCCGTAGAACGTGCCCGCAAAACCGCTCGATCCCGCCGCGCTCGTCGCGATGATGACGTCCTTCATCGTCTTGTTGTAGTACGTCAGCTCGACACCGAGGCGGTCATCGAACATCCCGGCATCGAATCCGATCTCGTATTCGCTGCCGTGCTCCGCCACGAGGTTCTGATTGCCGTAGCTGCTCGGCCGCAGTGCGGAGACGACCGAGCCGTCCGGACGCACCGCGCGGTCGACCGTGTAGATCTGCGACGCCGAGAACGGCTCCGGTGCCTGACCGGCCTCGCCCCACGCAGTGCGGAAGCGGAAGCTGTTGACCCCCGCAGATTCGAACAGCCCGCCGAGGGCTGGTTCCTCCGACATGACCCAGGAGAGCTGTGCCTTCGGGTAGTAGATCCAGTCGAAGCTCTCGCCGAACGCGGAGTTGTCATCCGCACGCACGGCACCGGTGACGAAGAGGCGGTTCTTCCAGCCGAGCTGCTCCTGGATGAAGAAGCCGATCGACTTCGCCTCGCTGAACCCGCTGCCGCCGACCGTGCTCGCGGCCGCACTGATCAGCGTGATGTCGGGCGCACCGAGTCCGGTACCGGTCGCGCTCAGGACCTCGTAGCGGCGCGATACCGCCTGGACACCGAACGAGGTCGTGGAGTTGAGGTCGGTCAGCAGTGGCTGCTCGACGTTGCCCGTGTAGTCCATCGTGTAGACGTAATGACGCGGCACGCGCTGCGCGACGGCACCTGCGCTCAGCACGCCGGCGTAGTCAGCGTCGACCGATCCCGGCGGCGACAGCACCTGTGCCAGGCTCGACGTGTGGTCCATGCCGAGTGTCAGGCGGCTGCGGAACCAGTTGACCGGCGTGAAGTTGATCGTAGTGCCGAGCGTGAGGCGGTCGGAGGCGGTCGTGTTGTTGTAGGCGTTGGCCTGTTCCGCGCGTGTCGTCGCCCAGCCGGCGTTCTCGGGGAGTGTGGTCACGCGACCCGGGCGGCCGCGGAACGCGCTCAGCAGCATACCCTGCGCTGCTTCGTCACCGATCGGCAGGCGCAGGTCGGCACGTGCGTACGACGTCGTAAGGTAGACGTCCAGCCAGTCATTGGGCATGATCGTGAAGTTCGCGCGCAGCGAACCGCGATCATTGTGATTGTTGTAGAAGACGCCGCTCTCCTTCAGCAGGTCGCCGGCGAAGTAGAACGAGTACTTGTCACCGCCGCCGCGCGCGGACAGCGCTACGCGTCGAACAGCACCAGTCCGCAGCGAAGCGGGATCATCGCGGAGAGGATTGCCGGTGATGATCGTGCCTGCAGCTACACCCTGGCAGCCCGGCCACACCGGGTTTCCATTTGCATCGGCGTCATCGATGTAGGCCTGCGTGCACGTCGTGTAGTTGTCCGGAATCTCGAGCGCCCACTCATTCTGCGCCATTTCCGTGCGAATGTCCCAGCGCATCGACTGCTGGCCACGGTGACCCTTCTTCGTGATGATCTGGATCACGCCGTTCGCGGCTTCGGCGCCGTACAGCGTCGCGGCCGCAGGACCCTTCACGATCTCGATCGATTCGATGTCGTTCGGATTGATGAAGTTGAAAGCCGACGTCGCCTGGCCGCTGTAGGATGTCGTCCCTGCGCCGGACGGCGTGAAGCTGCCGAGGCTTTCCGTGTTGTAGCGGATACCGTCGATGAAGACGACGGGCTGCGTGTTCGTCAGCGAAGCCGCGCCGCGGATCCGTATGTCCTGCGCCGCTCCGAGTGTTCCGGAGTTGGGCAGGATCTGCACGCCTGGCGACTTTGCCTGCATGAGCTCCGCAAGGCTGGTAATCGCCGTGCGGTCGGTGATCGCGGCAGCATCAACGGACGTGACGGAGTTTCCGATCGCCCTGCGCGACGTCACACCTGCCGTGCCGGTGACTACGAGCTGGTCGAGCGTCACCGCGCTCACTTCGAGCGTGAGATTCACCGTCGTCGGCTCACCGGCGGTGACGTTCACCTGCTGCGTGGCGGTGGCGTAGCCGAGCATCTCGACGCGCAGCGTGTGGCTGCCCGCCGGCACCCCGACCATGAGGAAGTCGCCCGCTGTATTCGTCAGAGCTTCGTGGCTGGTGCCGACCAGCACGACCTGAGCGCTCGGCAGCGGCCGGTTCGTCGTGGCTTCGACTATGCGGCCACGGATCGAGCCTGTCGCCTGTGCCACGAGCGCATTCGAATTCGCAAGCAGAAACAGGGCTGCAAACACTGCGGCATGCACTACCTTACTGCGTACGTGATACATCGGACCTCCTCTGACGTGGTAGGGCTCGACAGAGACTACCGCTGCAGCTCAGCTTGAGCCTTCGGCGGCCATGTTTGTTGGGGGAGGCACAAACATCGGGTCCATAGATACCTTTCCGTCACCGCGCGGGTCAAGATTCATCTTTGCCAGACCACCGCGGGCCTCCACTCGTGACCATACACGCGACGGGCGGCGCAGGGCCTGCCGCCAGGGGAAGACACCGACCATGACCATGCGACTTACTCTCCTTGCCGCTGTACTGCTTACTCTCTCAACGGCACCGGCCGCAGCGCAGGCAGACTTTGCGACGGAGTACCGCGCGTCCGCCGACCGGTTGATCGACGCGGCGCTCGCGGACAGCTCCGCTTTCGAGCGGCTAACGGTTCTGGTCGATCGCTTCGGGCCGCGCCTGAGCGGCAGCGAGAACCTCGAACGTGCGCTGGACTGGATCCTCGAGGAGATGCGCGGCGACGGCCTGGACAACGTCCGCGGAGAGCCGGTCATGGTGCCGCACTGGGTACGCGGCGAAGAGTCGGCGCAGCTGATGGCACCTCGTCCGCGCGACCTCCCGATGCTGGGCCTGGGCGGCAGCATTGCCACGCCGGAAGGCGGTGTCGAGGCCGAAGTACTGGTCGTCGGCAGCTTTGATGAGCTCGAGCGTCGCGCGTCCGAAGCGCGCGGCCGGATCGTGCTTTTCGACGCGCCGTTCACGACGTACGGTGAGACGGTCGCCTATCGGACAGGCGGTGCGGTGGCCGCTGCGCGCGCGGGTGCGGTTGCGGCTCTGATCCGGTCAGTGGGCCCGTACTCGATGCAGACGCCGCACACGGGCACGATGTCCTACGAGCAAGGCGTTCCCCGCATACCGGCCGCGGCAATCACCGTCGAGGATGCGATGATGCTGCATCGCATGCAGGAGCGCGGCGAGCGCGTTGTCGTGCGTCTGAAAATGGACGCGGAAACGCTGCCGGATGAGGAGTCGCGAAACGTCATCGCCGAGATCCGCGGCAGCGAGTTGCCTGAGGAAGTGGTGGTGATCGGCGGTCACATCGACTCGTGGGACGTCGGACAGGGTGCGATGGATGACGCAGGCGGCTCCGTAGCCGCCTGGGAGGCCGTGCGTCTCATGCACGAGCTGGGCATGCGGCCACGCCGGACTGTTCGTGTGGTTCTATGGACGAACGAGGAGAACGGACTGAGGGGCGGCAACGCGTACCGAGACCAGCACCTGGACGAGCTCGACAACCATGTTCTGGCCGCCGAGTCCGACGCAGGTGTATTCAAGCCGCTCGGCTTCGGCTTCACCGGCAGCGATGAAGCGTTTGCGATGATGCAGCAGATCGGTACGCTCCTCGATCGGATCGATGCCGGCGAGATCCGGCGCGGCGGCGGCGGCGCGGACATCGGTCCTATCATGGCGCTCGGCGTGCCGGGCGCGGGCCTGAACGTCGATGGCACGCGTTACTTCTGGTACCACCACTCGGATGCGGACACGATCGACAAGCTGGACGCACGCGAGTTCAACGAGTGTGTCGCGGCACTCGCCGTCCTCGCGTACGTCGTGGCGGACATGCCGGAGCGGCTGCCGCGCTAGTGTCGTGTTCCAATACTAGGAATCCCGCATCGCGATCAGCGGATCGACACGCATCGCCCGGCGCGCGGGTATGACGCTGGCCGCGATTGCGGTGAGCGAGAGCAGCACGAGCACTGCGACGTACACCAGCGGATCGGTCGGTGCTACGTCGTAGAGCATGCTCCTGACGACGCGCGACAGCGCAAGACTGCCCGCGAATCCGAGCGCGAGTCCGACCGCCAGCAGTCGCGCCCCCTCACCGACCACCATGCGGAACACGTCGCGGGCGCTGCTGCCGAGTGCCATCCGGATCCCGATCTCCGCCGAGCGCTGCGCGACCGTATAGGCCAGGACGCCATACAGCCCGATCGCCGACAGCAGCAGTGCGAGCGATGCAAACCCCGACAGCAGGATCATGCGTGCGCGCTCCGTAGTGAGCGAAGCCGACACACGCTGTTCCATCGTGAGCACATCGTTCAGAGGCATGTCGGGGTCGAGCGCGGTCACGATCGACCGCAGCGAGTTCGCGAGCGTCACGGGATCGCCCTGCGTGCGGACGGCGAGGGCGAGTCCTGATGCAGGTTGCTGAGCGAGCGGCGTGTAGTAGTGGCCGGGCGGCTGGTCATCCGTGATGCCGAGCACGCGCACCTCGTCGACCACCCCGACGACTGTCCGGTACGTCAGATCTTCGCCGTCCCCTATATCCGGTGCCCCCTGCGCGATGCGCTGGCCGAGCGGGTCGCGATCCGGCCAGAAGCGCTCTGCCAGGGTACGATCCACAACGGCGACGAGTGGTGCATCCGCTGCATCACCCGGCGTGAAGTCCCTGCCGGCAACCACCTCGATGTCCATCGCCTCGAAGTACCCGTCGGAGACGCGTGAATTGATCGGCGCGCTGAGAGCCTCGCCCGGCTCCGGCATGTAGCCTTCGGGTGTGACGACGCTGGAGTTCAGGTTGCCGCCGAAGGGAAGCACGTTTGTGGCGGCGGCGGACTCGACACCCGGCAGCGCGCGCACGCGGTCCAGCAGCACACTCGTGAACTGACGCCTCGCTGCCTCATCGGGATACCGGGTGACCGGCATCGAGAACGATCCAGTGATCATGTTACCGGTCTCGAAGCCCGGATCGACACGCGTGAGGCGCACGAAGCTGGCGATGAGGAGTCCTGCTCCGATCAGGAGTGCGAACGCGAGCGACACCTGCGCTACGACCAGGCCACCGCGCAGTGCACGTGTGGTCCTGCTCGCGGTCCCCGTCCGCCCCTCCTCCCGGAATACGGAGATCAGCTGCCCCCGCATCAGTCTGATCACGGGGATCGCGCCGAAGAGCAGTCCGGCAACAAGCGCGATGCCGAGCGCGACGAGCACGGTCCGCATGTCCATCCCGATCTCCGCACCGCGCGGCAGCTCGGCGGCGGCGAACGTCGATATCCCGCGCACGCACGCCCAGCCGACGGCCAGGCCGAGCACTCCCCCGAGAATGGAAAGCACCACACCTTCCGTGATCAGCTGCCGGATCAGGCGACTGTGGGCCGCGCCCAGTGCGGAGCGCGTCGCGAGCTCGCGATGCCGCGCAGTCGAGCGGACCATCACGAGGTTGGCGATGTTGACGCAGCCGATCAGGAGTACCACCAATACGCCCGCCTGGAGCAGCCAGAGCGTTCCGCTCACCTCCCGTGTCATGTCCGACTGGTAGTCCGCGACTATGGTGCGGAATCCGACGTTGCGGAGCAGCTCACTGAACTGCGGCAGCCGCTCGTCCAGGCGGGCGTTCAACGCATCGATCTCCGCCTGCGCACGCTCGACCGTGACGCCGTCGTTCAGGCGCGCGATCATCGCCCAGCTGTTGCTGTGCCGTGCGATGTCCGAGCGCTGCTCGGCGGTGAACGCCAGCGGGATCCAGAGCTGAACTTCCGGATCCGCGAACAGGAAGTCGCGAGGCATCACACCCGTGATCGTGTGAACCACATCATCGACGCGTATCGTCCTGCCCACGACATCGGCGGCGCCGGCATACTGCTCCTGCCACAGACCGTGGCTCAGGAGAGCGCGGCGCTCGTTACCCGGCTCGCCCTCTTCAGCGGTGAACGTGCGGCCGACGGCAGCATCGATGTCGAGCAGATCGAACAGCGTCGGCGTAACGGCCAGGCCGACCACGTGCTGCGGCCGGCCGCTCTCGCCGATCGTCATCCCCTCCCGTTCGTACATCGCGACGACCTCGAACGCATCCAGCTCACGGCGATCGTAGTAGTCCGGAACGCCGTTACTGCCCCGCTCGATCCCTGCCTTCGGATAGCTGTTCTGCATGATCACCAGCTCGTCCGCGTCTGCGAACGGGAGCGGCTTCAGCAGCACCGAGTTGACCACGCTGAACATGGCTGTGTTTGCGCCAATGCAGAGCGCGAGAGTAAGCAGCGCAGCCGCAGTGAACGACCGCTCCTTCCACAGGAGCTTCAGCGCGAACCGCGCGTCCTTGATCAGATTTTCCATTCGATGCCTCCCGATGACTGCGGCCCTACGGTATGGGAGTTCTCGAGGTTTCGGTAGTATGCGCTGCGTTACCGCCGGGCGCGCGGAGCTTGCTTGACCTCGGCTGACGGGGCGTCGTAGCATTGGCGGCGTACCGTGCCACCCGGAGAGATCGTGCATCGCGACCGTTTTCGTACGAACGCTCCAGCGTCTTCCGCGCTGGCGCCGTGGCTCGTCATCGGACTGTTCATGCTGGCACTGCAGATCGTGTCGGTTTCGCGCGTGTGTGCGCAGGCGCCTGCGCGCGAGCCGGGCTCCGAGCTGACCGTCTACCTCGCTACGATGGGGCAGGGCGATCTCGTTTACGAGAAGTTCGGCCACAACGCGATCTGGATCCAGGATGCGCTGACCGGCACCACGATCGCGTACAACTACGGCATCTTCGACATGCGGCAGGAGCGGTTCATCCTCCGGTTCGTGCAGGGCCGCATGCTGTACCAGATGGGTGTGGACGACGCGCAGTTCCAGCTGTCGACGTATGCCGCGATGAACCGCACGGTGACGCTTCAGCGGCTGAACCTGACCCCCGCCCAGCGACATGCGCTCCGCGAGTTTCTGGAGTGGAACTGGCTGCCGCAGAATCGCGATTATCTCTACGATTACTTCCGTGACAACTGCTCCACGCGTGTGCGCGATGCGCTGGACCGAGTGCTCGGCGGCCAGCTGAGCAGGGAGCTGAAGGGTGTCCCGACCGGCACCACGTTCGCCTCGCACAGCCTGCGTCTCACGGCCGCATCGCCGGCGACGTACACCGGCCTGATGATCGCGTTCGGACTGCCAGCGAACCGACATATCGATGCGTGGGAGGAATCGTTCATTCCCATGCAGTTCATGGAGCACCTCCGCGCCATCGATGTCCCTGGTCCGGATGGGTCGACCCGGCCGCTGGTCGCCGAGGAGACGGTGGCATTCGAGGCGGACCGGGAGCCTCCGCCGGAAGTGCTGCCGGGCCGCCTGTGGATCTACCTGGCAGCCGGCGCGCTGCTGGCCGCTGGACTCCTCCTGGCCGCCCATTCGGCACGGACGCGACACCTGCGCG
>DATABQ010000330.1:0-4862 GCA_036259495.1 Longimicrobiales bacterium
CGCGCCGTCCGAGCGACGTCACTCGTACGCCCGCAACCTCGGCAGGATCGACGGCCGGCAGGTTGACGTTGAGCAGTGTCTCGGCCGGGAAGTCGTCGCGCTGCACCAGCTGCTCGAGCAGCTTTACCAGCAATGTCTCCCACTCGCCGAGCCGCTCGTGGTCCTTGCCCGCGTACGATATCGCAATGGAAGGAATCCCCAGGATCGTCGCTTCCATAGCGGCAGCCACGGTGCCGGAGTACAGCACGTCATCGCCGAGATTCGGCCCGTGATTGACGCCGGACAGCACGAAATCGGGACGCTCCTCCAGCAGCTCACCAATGGCGAGCATGACGCAGTCCGTGGGCGTGCCATCCACCACGTGCACGCGGTCGCTCGACTCTCGAACGCGCAGCGGGTAATGCAACGTCAGGGAATGGCTGGTAGCACTCTGCTCGCGGTCCGGCGCGACGACGGTGACATCGCCGAGCTTTGCCGCGGCGCGTGTGAGAGTCTGAATGCCGCCGGCCAGGTAACCGTCATCGTTGGAGACGAGGATCCGCATCAGTCGTTCGCAGCGAGCAGCTCGCGCAGCGCCAGCAGCTCTTCGCGCAGCACGGACACCATCTGCCCATCGAGCGCGGTCGCAGTCGCATCCGGGAGATTGCCACCCTTGCGCAGCTGGTCGATCCGCTGCTTGGCACCTTCCACCGTGTACTTCTCCACGTGCAGCAGCTGCTTTACCAGCAGGATCAGCTTGATCTCCTTGCGCTGGTAGACACGGTTGCCGGAGCGATTCTTCGATGGACTGAGCACGGAGAACTGGGATTCCCAGTAGCGCAGCACGTGCGCCGGGAGGCCGACGAGATCGGCCACCTCGCTGATCGAGTAATACTCCTTGCGTACCAGCGGCCGCGACCCGCTGTCAGCGCGCGGCGCGGCGTCCGCCCCCGCGGCCGGCGCAGCATCCTGCGGCTCCGTGCCTTCCATCATCTCCAGATCTCTGCCTTCGGTTCACGCAGCATCAGATTCTCCACCGCTTCTGCGGCGGTACGGCCTTCGAAGAGCACCGCATGCACTTCAGCGACGATGGGCATTTCAATGTCGGAGCGCAACGCGAGCGCATGCGCCGCGCGCGTCGTCTGCACGCCTTCGGCGACCATGGTCATCTCGCCGAGCACCTCATCGAGAGTGCGTCCCTTCCCCAGCTCCACACCGACATGCCGGTTGCGGCTGAGCCCCCCGGTGCACGTCAGGATCAGGTCACCCATTCCCGCGAGCCCGGCGAGTGTGAGCGGGTTGGAGCCGAGCTTCACGCCCAGCCGCGTGATCTCGGCGAGACCGCGCGTGATCAGTGCGGCCGCGGCATTGTGCCCGAGGCCGAGCCCCACCGCCATGCCCGCGGCGACCGCGATGACGTTCTTGAGTGCGCCGCCGAGCTCCACCCCGGTCACGTCCGTGCTGGTGTAGCAGCGGAAATACGGTGTCTGGAACACCTCCTGCGCGCGCGCAGCCGCATCTTCATCGTGGCTCGCGATCGTCACCGCAGTCGGCTGTTCCTCCGCCACCTCGAGTGCGAAGCTCGGCCCGGACAGGTAGCACGAACGCGCGGCCGCCTCCGACGGCAGCACCTCCGCCAGCACCTGCGCCATCGTTTTCAGTGTGTCCGTCTCGATGCCCTTCGATGCGCCGATCACCACTGCATCGCTGCGCATCGATTTGCTTGCATCGGCCATCACCCGGCGTACGTGCTGTGCCGGACTCACCGACAGGATGTACGGCGCGCCGGCCACCGCCTTCTCGATCGACGTGGTCGCCTCCAGCCGCTCGTGCAGCGGGATGTCGGTCAGGTAGGCAGAGTTGCGATGCCTGCGGTTGATCGACTCGGCGACATCCGGCTCGTACGACCAGACACACACCGAGTGTCCCTTCTTCGCCAGCAGATTGGCGAGTGCGGTTCCCCAGCTCCCCGCACCGACGACTCCGATTCGCTCATTCACCTCGTCCGCTCCTCTGGAAATGGCTTCGCCTGCGTCCCGCGCCCGCGCCTGAACCTGTGCTCTTCACCGCGCAGCAGCCGCCTCATGTTGGCGCGATGCGCGTAGATCACGAAGGCAGCGAGCGCGACCGACAGCGCAAGGACGGCGCCGGGCGCGCCGGCGAGAGCGATGAGGAGCGGCAGTGTCGCCGCCGAGACGATCGATGCGAGTGAGACATATCCCGTGAGGAACACGAGCATCATCCAGACAACGAGGCTTCCCAGCGCTGCGAGAGGCGCGAGCGCGAGGAACACACCCGCACCGGTCGCCACGCCTTTGCCGCCACGAAAGCCGACATAGATGGAGAACATGTGACCGACGATCGCGGCGGCGCCGTACGCCAGAGTCCAGGCGATCGCCTCCGTCCCGTCGATCCGAGGGAAGAAGAAAACGGGCAGAAAGCCCTTGGTGACATCGACGAGGAAGATCGGGGTCGCGGCACGCCAGCCGAGCACGCGGAACGCATTCGTCGCTCCGAGGTTGCCGCTGCCGTGCTCACGCAGGTCGATCCCGCGCGTGATCCGGCCGACGAGGTAGCTGGTCGGGACGGAGCCGATCAGGTACGTCGCGAGCAGGAGCAGCGCGGCGGTCATGTCGTGTTCTCCTGCTCCCGTCGCGCGCGCAGCCGCAGTCGGATGGGTGTGCCGACGAAGCCCCAGGCGGCGCGGAACCCATTCAGGAGGTAGCGCTGGTAGTGCTCGGGCACGCCCTTCGGCTGATTAACGAAGATGACGAACGTCGGCGGCTTCACGGCGACCTGCGTAGAATAGAGCAGCTTGATGGGCATGCCGCGAAAATGCGGAGGCATGGTGCGCTCCGCCAGTTTCCGGACCACCTCGTTCACCTCACGCGTCGCGATCCGCCGCTCCCGCTGTTCGGCGACTTCGATGATGAGGTCCAGAACCTTCCGCACGCGCAATCCGGTGAGCGCCGACGTGAAGATCACCGGCGTCCAGCGCAGCGGCGGTGCACGATCGTGCAGCTTCCGCTCGAACTCGACTGCGGTGTTCGTCTCCTTCTCGACGAGATCCCACTTGTTCGCGACGATGATCAGCGCACAGCCCCGGCGCCACGCCTTCTCCGCGATCTTCAGGTCCTGGACGTGAATCGGCTCCATGGCGTCCACCAGCAGCATGCACACGTCTGCACGCTCGATGGCGAGCTCGGTGCGGAGCGAGCTGTAGAACTCCAGGCCACGATCGATCTTCGACTGGCGGCGCAGTCCGGCCGTGTCGACGAAGATGAGGTCGCGGTTGTGATAGCGGAACGGCGTGTCGATGCTGTCGCGCGTGGTGCCGGACACCTCGCTCACCACCATCCGGTCCTCGCCCAGCAGCCGGTTGACGAAGCTCGACTTGCCGACGTTCGGCTTGCCGATCACCGCGACGTAGAGGCCGCTATCCTCGCTGTCCGTATCGACTTCGGGCAGCTCAGCCACGATGACGTCGAGCAGGTCGCCAGAACCCTTCCCGACCACCGAGCTGACCGGGTACGGCTCACCCAGACCCAGGCTCCAGAACTCGTGCTGCGCAATCTCGTCCGGGATACGGTCGAGCTTGTTGACCGCCAGCACGACCGGCAGACTCGTGCGTCGGAGCATCGTCGCGATGCGTTCGTCGTCGGCGTGCGGACCTGTCTGTCCGTCCACGAGCAGCACGATCACGTCAGACTCGGCGAGTGCCGCCTCCACCTGATGGCGGATCGCGACCGGCATCTCCTCCTCGCTCTCCGGCTCGAGGCCGCCGGTGTCAACGAGGTAGAACGTGCGTGCGTTCCACTCTGCACGCGCGAAGTTGCGGTCACGCGTCACCCCGGGCACGTCCTCCACGATCGCGCGACGCTCGCCCAGCACGCGATTGAAGAATGTCGATTTGCCGACGTTGGGGCGGCCGACGATCGCGACGACCGGAAGACCGCGCCTCACGTGCCTGACAGTGCGGAGGTGAGCTCGTGTGCAGGGACCAGCACTGCCGGCGCGAGCGAATCCTCGAGCTCGCTCAGAGGCATGCTGTCGATGAAGAGGACATCGTCGTTCAACGCTTCGGCGGGAAGCAGCACGATGTCGAAAGGACCGGCCGCCCCGAGTGCTGCCGCGATGTCGCGGCCGCCGAGCAGTCCGGCCGTGGTGACCGTGGATCCGAACAACTCGTTGCTGACTCCGACGACCTCGACGGTCGCACCCGTGTGCTGCGCCAGCCGCGCCGCGAGCGGCTCGAAAACCGGCGCCATCCGCGTTCCCGTGACGATCCCGATACGCCTCCCGGGCAGAGCGGGCACATCGCCCAGGCCCGCATCGAAGTCATCCATCAGGCGGCGCACGGCGCCGACTCCGTTCTCCGTGAGCGGCCAGTCATCGTAATACGATGCGCTCGGCATCTCCGCGCCTGCGATGAAGTACATCTCGTCACCGACGTATGCCCAGCCGGTTCCGCGCTCGCGCCTGGCGCGTTCACGCGCCCGCTCCAGCTGATCGATCGACGCCTGCGCTTCAGCGGATGTCAGCAGCCGCACGGGCCGGTTCAGGTTGTACTGCGTCAGGCCGACCGGGACGACGCTCAGCGACAGCACGTTCGGACCAAGCGCCCAGAGGTCGTCGATCGTGCGTTCCAGATGCTTACCGTCGTTCCACTCGGGACACAGAACCACCTGCGTGTGCACTTCGATGCCCGCTGCGGTCAGCTCACGCAGCTGGTCCACGATTTCGCCTCCGCGCTGCACACCGAGCAGCCGCATCCGCACGTCCGGTTCCGTCGCATGCACGCTGACGTACAGCGGCGACAGCCGCTGATCGATCAGCCGCTGGAACCCGTTCGGCCCGAGGTTCGTCAATGTGACTTAGCTGCC
>DATABQ010000331.1:0-1509 GCA_036259495.1 Longimicrobiales bacterium
GCGTGCAGCGGCGGAGTGATGAGGTACCGGCCCGTCGCGGGCGTGCCGGCATGACAGCCGAGAGGACAACGAGTACATGTGCGGTATAGTCGGTGTAGCAGGGATGGACCGGGCGGCCGAGCTCGCGTACCTCGGCCTCTACGCACTTCAGCACAGGGGTCAGGAAGCCGCGGGTATCAGCGCGTCCGATGAGACGGGTCGGACCCGGCTCCAGCGCGAGCACGGCCTCGTCGTCGAGGGGTTCAGCGACGATGTGATGGCCGGCCTGCCTGGCCGTGCGGCGCTGGGGCACGTCCGCTACTCCACAGCCGGCGGTCCCGGCCTCGTGAATGCCCAGCCCCTCCTCGTGCGCTACCATCAGGGCGACCTCGCCCTGGTCCACAACGGCAACATCACGAATGCCGGCGTCCTGCGGGACGCGCTCGTCAAGGAAGGCGCGCTCTTCCAGACGACGGTCGACTCCGAGGTGATCGTTCATCTCATCGCGAAGTCGCGCGCGCCGAGCGTGGATGAGCAGGTGATCGATGCGCTGACCCAGCTCACCGGCGCATTCTCGGTAATGATCACGATCGGCGACACCATGTACGCAGCGCGCGATCCCTGGGGATACAGGCCGCTCATCCTCGGCACGCTGAACGAAGGTCATGTGATCGCGAGTGAGACGTGCGCACTCGACCTGATCGGCGCCACCATCGAACGCGATATCCAGCCGGGCGAGGTCATCCGCATTCGCAACGGAGTGGCCGAAGAGCTGCCGCGCCTGCGCGGTGCGGAGCGCCCTGCCCCATGCATCTTCGAGCTCGTCTACTTCGCACGTCCGGACTCACGCATCTGGGGCGTCAGCGTCGACCGCGCGCGCCGCGCGTTCGGCCGCCAGCTGGCGAAGGAGCAGCCTGCTGAAGCCGACTGCGTGTTCAGCGTGCCCGATTCATCCAACTCGGCTGCACTCGGGATCGCCGAGCAGAGCGGCATACCGTTCGAGCTGGGTCTGATCCGGAACCACTACGTCGGCCGCACATTCATTCATCCTACGCAGAAGGGACGCGACTTCCGCGTACGCATCAAGTACAATGCGGTGCGCGAAGTCATCAGCGGCAAGCGTGTGATCGTCGTGGATGATTCGCTCGTGCGCGGCACGACCAGCCGCGGCCTCATTGCGCTCATCCGCGAAGCCGGCGCGAAGGAGGTCCACTTCCGCGTCTCCTCACCGCCCGTGACCAACCCCTGCTATTACGGGATCGACATGCCCACGAAAGAGGAGCTGATCGGGGCGCAGAAGACGGTGGAGGAAATCCGCCAGCACCTGAACGTGGATTCGCTCGGGTACCTGTCGTTGGAAGGAATGCACAGTGCTGTTGCATCGCACGGACCATTCTGTGATGCATGCTTCTCCGGCAACTACGGTGCGCCGCTCGTCGACCTGGAGATGGGCAAAGGCCTAAGCTCGCACTGCTGAACCAGTTGGGCGCCTGAAGAACCAGCGGGCCACGAACGCGCGTTCGGTGGCCC
>DATABQ010000332.1:0-8544 GCA_036259495.1 Longimicrobiales bacterium
CGATGTGGCGGCGCCGGAGGGCGGCCGGCCGCGGCGCGTGTTCCGGCTGACGCCGGCGGGGTGGCGGGCGCTGGAGGAGGCGCGCGTGTCCATGGTTCGGATGTGGGAAGGAGTCGTGCGACCGTGACGGGGGCGCACGACCCGCCGCGCGCAATCCGGGCCGTCCTGCAGCGACTCCTGCCGGGCGCGCGCGGACGTGAGGCGTTGCGGGACCTGGACCGCGAGTATGCGGCGGTTCGCGAGCGCGGGCGCGCAGGAGCAGGCGTCTGGTACGCCGCCCAGCTCCTGCGTACCGACACGTGGCGTCTCGCGTTCGCGCTCCGTCGGCTGGCCCGCGCTGATGCGTCCGCGCGACCGTCGGCGGGAACACTGTCCGCCGGCGGCGGCGACGTGCACGGCTTCCGCGGCGACGGCGGCCGCGCGTGGCTGAGCGGGCTCTCGCTCGATCTGCGGCTCGCGTGGCGTGTGCTGCTGAAGACGCCGGGCCTGACGGTTGTCGGTGTGTTCGGCATCGCGATCGGCACCGCGCTCGGCGTCGGCGCGTTCATCGTACTGACGGGCATGTTCTTCCCCAAGCTGCCGCTGGACGAAGGCGAGCGTGTCGTCGCACTCGCCATGCTGGATGTCCAGTCGGGCAGCCATGCAAAGCAACTGCTGCATGACTTCGATGCGTGGCGCGAAGAGCTGCGTTCGGTCGAGCACGTTGCCGCTGCGACGATGGGTGTCCGCAGTCTGGTCACCGGCGACGCGCCGGAGGTCGAGGTGCGTGCGGCGGAAATGACGGCGTCGGCGTTCCGGGTCGCACGCGTGCAGCCGTTGATCGGACGGTACCTTCTGCCTGAGGATGAGGACGACAGCGCGCCTCTAGTAGCCGTGGTCGGTTATGAGCTGTGGCAGTCGCACTTCGATGGGGACCCCACGGCGGTCGGCCGCACCGTGCTGGTCGGCGGCGTGCCGCACGACGTGGTCGGCGTGATGCCGCCGGGCTTCGAGATGCCGCGGCAGGAGGAGCTGTGGACGCCGCTCCGTGCCGATCCCGGTCAGCACGCGCGCGGCGCGGGTCCGAGCCTGTACGTGTTCGGTCGGCTGGCGCCGGGCGTCACGCACGAACGGGCGCAGGCCGAGCTGACGGTGCTGGGCCGGCGCGCCGCCGCCGCGTTCCCGGAAACGCACGCGCACCTGCGACCGCTGGTCCTGCCGTACACGTACCCGCTCGACGGCATAGAAGACAGGGACGACCTGTGGAACGCGGCGGCGGTGCAGCTCACGCTGAGCCTGCTGCTGATCGCGATCGCCGTGAACGTGGCCGTGCTCGTATACGCGCGCACGGCGATGCGGCAGGGCGAGATCGCGGTACGCACTGCGCTCGGCGCGAGCCGTCGCCGCATCATCGCGCAGCTCTTTCTCGAGGCACTCGTCCTGTCGTCGGTCGGTGCGGCGCTCGGGCTGGCTCTCGCCCACAGTGCGCTCGAGCAGTTCCGGGCTCTGACGGCCGCCCGGGGCGAGTCCGCTTTCTGGGTCGACTACAGCCTGCAGCCGCGCTCGGTGCTGTTCGCGGCGGCGCTCGCCATAATGAGCGCGTGCATCGTGGGCATCATCCCGGCTCTGAAGGCGACGGGGCGACGCGTGCAGTCGGACCTGCGCGGACTGGGCGGTCTGGGCGGCGCGACTGCGCGGCTCGGCCGCGGCTGGACCGCGCTGATCGTCGTGCAGGTTGGCGTTGCCGTCACCGTCCTGCCGCTCGCGCTGAGCCAGGGCTACCGCGACATCCGCATGGCCGACGTGCGGCCGACGTTCGCCGCGCACGAATTCCTCACCGCGGATCTCGCGGTTGCGATGCCGCTGCACCCCGGGATGGACGGTGCCGCACATCGCCGAGCAGCCGCCGCCCGCATGGCTGTCCGTCTGTCCGACCTCGAGCGACGTCTCGAGGCCGAGCCCGCCGTCGCCGGCGTCACATTCGAGGGCGACGCGGTGCCCGGCGGTGCGGGCGTCGAACTCGAGAACGCGTCTGCCGATGCCGTGTCCGCCACACACGACGCACAGCTCACCGGCGTGGCACCCGACTACTTCGAGCTTCTCGACATCCCCCTCATGGCCGGCCGCGGCCTCACTGCCGCCGATGCGATGACTGGAGACACGGCGCGCGCGTCGGGCGGCGGCGTGGTCGTGAACGAGGCGTTCGTGCGCCAGCTGCTCGACGGCGGCAACGCACTCGGCCGCCAGCTGCGCTTCGTGCCGCCCGCGGAGAGCGGCGCCTGGAGCGACGAGCACGCGGCGGCAGAGGCAGGCCCGTGGCACGAGGTCGTCGGCGTCGTACCGAACCTCCACGCCAGCGCGTTGGAGGGTACGTCCGGGGAGCCCGCGGTCTACTACGCCGTGACGCCGGAGCTCCAGACCGCGACTCTGCTGGTCCGCGTTCGCGGTGACGACGTCGACGCCTTCGCACCGCGGCTGCGGGAGCTCGCCAGCGCGCTCGATCCCGATCTGCGGATCGACGGCGTAGCCAACCTGGCGCGGCTGCCCAACGCACGCTTCCTCGCCATGGTCGCCGCCCTGCTGCAGCTCATCTTCGGCATCGTCGTACTGCTCTCCGCCGCCGGCGTGCACGCGCTCATGTCGGTCACTGTAACGCGACGACGGCGCGAGATCGGTGTGCGTGCCGCGCTCGGTGCGCAACCGCATCGCCTGCTCATGAGCGTCTTCTCGCGGACCGGCGCGCAGCTCGCGTTCGGAGCGCTGGTGGGCTCGGCCCTCGCCGCCGCGCTGCTCCAGAGCAGCGGCCTCGGCGCGATCCGCAACGCGGTGTTCGTGGGTCTCGTCGTCGGCGTGATGATGCTGGCCGGGCTGATCGCTGCGACGGGACCCGCGCTGCGCGGGCTGCGCATCCATCCCATGGAGGCGCTCCGGGACGAGTGAGGCCGCGACCGTTCGCAGGACTCCGTCACATGGCGGGCTGCTCGCGCGTCAGCCTGTAGATCAGCACTGCCGCGCGCTTCGCCGCACGTTCGATCGACGGGAGATTGACCGTTTCCTCGACGGTATGTGAGCCGTCACCTTCGGGACCGAGCCCGTCCAGCCCCGCATCGACGACGGACGCTACGAACGAGATGTCTGCTGCGCCGCGGCGGCCCGGATCGAACGGTTCGACTTCGCCCATGCCGAGCGCCTGGCTGACGTCGCTGAACACACCGAGCAGCTGTCGGTTGGCGTCGGTCGGTGGCATGGCGGGGTAGCCTTCGAAGAACGTGATTCGGGACGACGTGCCCCGCAGCGGACGTGCGACGATGGCGCGCATCGTTTCACGCGTGCGTTGGAGCTGCTCGTCGGAGATGGTGCGGATGTCGCCCGTGATCACGGTGACCGGCGGCACGACGTTCGTCTTGCCGAACGCGGTGCCGCGCGCGTCCTCGTCGTCCCAGCTCGCCTCCGTGCCCCCGACGATCGTCGCAGCGTTGAACGTCAGGTACTCCTCGCCGCGAATCTCGCTGTAGAAGTCCTCGAGGATGCGGGCGGCCTCGTAGATCGCGCCCGCACCGACCGCGCCGAACACGCCCGACGAGTGCGCCGTACGGCTTTCGATATCGACGCGCCATGCGGTGGAGCTGCGCCGCGCGATGACGCCGAGCCCCGCCGTGCCGCCCTCGAAGCCGAGCGCGATGTCCGCCGCCTCGCCCGCTTCGACGAGCGTGCGCCGCGCCTCATCGAGCGGGTCGCCAGGCCGCTCCTCGTCGCCCGTCATGACGATCGTGATCGACGTGTTGTCCAGCGCGCCCGCCGCATGCAGCGCGTGCAGCGCCGACCAGATGACAACGTCGCCGCCCTTCATGTCGGCCGCGCCCGGGCCGCGCGCGATGCTGTCATTGACCAGCTCCCACTGCTGGAACGGACTGTCCTCCTCGAAGACGGTGTCGAGATGCCCGATGAGCAGGAGACGCCGGCCCTGCCCGCCGGTACGCGTCGCCACGAGATGCCCACCCCGATTCGCGACCGCGGGGTTCTCGACGTAGCGCACCTCGAAGCCGAGTGCCTCGAAACGCGGTGCGAGCGCGTCGTGCACGCGCCGCACACCTGCGGGATTCAGCGTGCCGCTGTTGATGTCAACGATGCGCTCCAGCAGTGCGATCGTTTCATCCTGCGTCTCCTCGACCGCCTGCACGATCCGCCGCTCCTCCGGCGTCAGCTGCTGTGCCGCCGTAGGCGCTGCCGCGAGGAGGAGAGCGGCGGCTGTCGCGAGACGGAAATATGAAGTCGTCATGGCAGTCTCTGGTTCGGGATTCACCTGTCGTCCGAGCGCGGGTAGTCTGACGTGCGCGAGCGTCATCCGGCGATGTTGACCATCCACTGGACGCCGAACTTGTCCGTGCACATTCCGAACGTGTCGCCCCACGGCGCTTTTTCCAGCGGCACCACAATACCGCCGCCCGACGTAAGCTTTTCCCAGTAACTACGCAGTGTCGTTTCGTCATCGCCGCTCAGTGAGATGCTGATGCTGCTGCCCGGCTTGAGCTCCATGCCGGGAGGTGTATCTGATGCCATGAGGGTGATTGGACCGGAGTCGAGCTGCGCGTGCATGATCAGATTCTCATCCGCCCCGCCAGGCGGCATCCCGCCTTCCTTGAACGTGGTCGTATTCAGTGTGCCGCCAAACACGCTCCTGTAGAATTCCATCGCGGCGCGCGCATCGGTGGAGAAGTTGAGATACGGGTTCAGTTTTACGGACATGGGTTCTCCTTCGAAGTGCGGAGTCGGTCGCAGGTTGACAGGATAGCCTTGCCGCTCCGTCAGTCAAGTGACGGTCGAGCGTGCGCGCCAGCCGGGCGATCACGAGGGCGTCGCCTCTCACGACGGATTGACGCCGGGTCCTTCCGCACCACGGCCGCACATACCTTCCGCGCGGCGGCCTCGCCTGGGTGTACCGAATCGGCGGGCGGCACGCCCGTTGCGCATCAGTCGGCGACCCGAACGGAGAAGACCAATGGATCTGTTGACGTGGTTGATTGTCGGCCTGGTGGCGGGTGTGCTCGCCGCGATGCTCGTGGGTGGCGTCGGTCTGATCGGAGACATCATCGTCGGCATCGTGGGGGCATTCGTCGGTGGCTGGATCTTCCAGCAGCTCGGAGTCTCGACGCCCTTCGACGGCCTGGCGGGGACGATCTTCACCGCGTTCGTCGGCGCGGTCGTCCTGCTGTTTCTGCTGCATCTCGTCATGCGTGGCAGGCGCCGTGTGTAGCGGCACCCACTTCACATACCTGCAGATGAGGGCTGCCTGACAGCGTTGCCGGCTACTTCCATGCGCCTGGCTTTTTTTCATGCGCCCTGGCGCGGCGCCTGCCGGCTGGAGCGGAGGGCTACGAGTACCACCTGCTCGTGATCGCGATTGCCGTCGCTATCACGATGCGCGGGAGCAGAGCGCGATCCGTAGACCTGGGCTCTCTGGTCGCGCCTCTGAATCAGTTGCGGGCATTCCATCGACGGACCATTTTTGTCGACGGCCACGGGAGGACTCCGGTTCCCACCCGCCCGTGGCCCCCTCGCAGATAAACCAAGCAGCCCTGAATGTCCCGGAGATCCTGATGCGGTCACGCCCCCTCGTGTCGATCCTGCTGCTCGCCCTGGCTCCGTTCGCCGCCACACCTGTATCCGCCCAGGGTGTCCCGTCCTTCTACGAACCGGGGATGTCGCCCGACGGATCGCAGATCGCGTTCGTGTCCGGCGGCGACATCTGGACGGTCGCGTCGACGGGCGGAGCGGCGCGACTGCTGGTCGCGCACTCGGCCCACGAGTCGCGGCCGCTCTATTCGCCCGACGGCTCGTTGCTCGCCTTCAACTCGAACCGGAACGGCGGAGATGACGTCTTCCTGATGGATCTCGCGACCGGCGACGTTCGCCGGCTGACGCACGATTCCGGGTCGGAAGACCTGACCGGCTGGTCAGGCGATTCCGAGTGGGTCTACTTCACGTCGAGCGGCGAGGACGTGAGCGGGATGAGCGATGTGTTCCGCGTGAGCGCATCGGGCGGAACGCCGATGGCCGTCGCTGCGGACCGCTACGAAACGGAATTCTTCGCGGCGCCATCGCCACACGATCGGGGTGTGATTGCGATAGCGACGCGGGGACGCATGGCGCAGGGGCAGTGGTGGCGCAACGGTCATTCGCACATCGACGAGGCGGAGATCTGGACGGTGCGTGCAGCGACGTCGTCCGGCGCGACGCCGACCTACGCCAAGGTGTCCGTCGGCGGGAAGAACCTGTGGCCGATGTGGGGAGCCGGCGGCGCAACGATCCACTTCATGTCGGATCGATCGGGTGCGGAGAACCTGTGGACCGTCGCTCCGAATGGTGGTCAGGCGTCGCAGCTGACGTCGTTCGACGATGGCAGAGTACTGTGGCCGAGCATCAGCGCGGATGGACGCACGATCGCGTTCGAGCGCGATTTCGCCATCTGGACCGTGGACGTCGACAGCCGGGCGGTTCGTGAGCTGGACATCCGTCTCGTCGGCGCCATCGAGGGACCGACGGCGGAAGTGCAGCAGGAGGACGACGGCTGGAGTGACATCGCCGTATCGCCGGATGAGAAGAAGTGGGCATTCACCGCCGGTGGAGACGTCTGGGCGACCACGATGGACGGCGACATCCCCGCAACGCGTGTGACGCGCACCGCCGCAGAAGAGAGCGAGATCATGTGGACGCCCGATTCGCGCGAGATCGTCTACACGTCGTGGCGGAGTGGGACTCCGAAGGTGTACGCATACGATTTCGCAACGCGCACCGAGCGACAGCTGACGACGGGTAACGGTCGCGACGGTCTCGCTGGGTTCTCCCCCGACGGCCGCTACCTCGCCTATGCACGAATGGAGGACGAGCAGCGGGAGCTCCGCGTGCTCGAGTGGGAGTCGGGCGCGGACCGCCGGCTCGTGCTCGGCGTGGCAGGCGGTGCGACGTGGTCGCCCGACAGCCGCTGGCTCGCGTACGTCGTGTCGACCGACGAGTTCAGGAACGTGATGGTCGTGCCCGTTACGGGCGGCGAGCCGCGGCAGGTGAGCTTCGTCGCCAACAGCTCCGTGGGATCGATCGACTGGAGCGCGAAGGGCGACTACATCGTGTATCGCACGGGGCAGCGCACCGAGCCCAACCGGCTCGTGAAGATCGACATGGTGCCGCTCCCGCCGACGTTCGATGAGGACGAGTTCCGCGAGCTCTTCAACCAGCCGCGTGACACGGCGGACGATGCGACGGCGCCGCGGCGAGAAGCCGGGCGGGACTCCGCGCGCGGTGCAGTCGACGCGCCGGACGAGATCCGTATCGTGTTCGACGGCATCCGCCGCCGAGGCGATTTCGTGAGCACGGACTTTTCCGTCGGCCAGGTTCTGCTGAGCCCGGATGGCGAGACAGGCATACTCACGGGCGACGATGCGCTGCACCGTGTGACGTTCGGCCCGAACGGTGACATCGACATCGATCGCATGGAGGTGGACGGCAATCCCATCACGTTCAGCAGCAACGGCCGGCAGCTCTACGTCTCGGAGGGCGGTCAGCTGCGCGTCGTGACGCTGCCTGGCGGTCAGACGCGAACTGTCTCGACGTCGATCGAGTGGACGGAGGATTTCGATGCGACGAAGGTCGCCGCCTTCGAGCAGGCGTGGGGCGAGATGCGCGATGGCTTCTACGACGCGAGCTACCACGGCGCGGACTGGACGGCTGTGCGGGATCGGTTCCGCCCGCAGATCGAGGGGGCACGTACGCGCGCCGAGTTCAGCCGCCTCATGAACCTCATGCTCGGAGAGTTGAATGCGTCGCACCTCGGCCATTCCGGCCGCACCGGTGCGCCGCAGGGTGGTGACGGCGCGTCGACGGGCAGGCTGGGACTCCGCTTCGATCGCATCGCATACGAGAACGACGGGCGGTTCATTGTCACCGAAGTCGTGGATCTCGGCCCGGCCGACATCTCGGGTGAGATCGCGCCCGGCGATGAGCTGCTGGCGCTCGACGGCAACACACTCGACGCCCGAACCGATCTGCATCGACTGCTCAGGGATACGCCCGGCAGGAAGGTCGTGCTGAGTGTGCGCACCGGCGGCGCCGCGCCGCGTGATGTGGAAGTCATGCCTGCGTCGGCAGGTGCGGAGCGGCAGCTCGTCTATCGCAACTGGGTCGAGAGTCGCAGGGCGTACGTCGACAGCATCAGCGGAGGGCGGCTCGGCTACGTGCACATCGCGTCGATGTCCGAAGGTGCGCTCGATCAGCTCATCTTCGACCTCGACCAGGAGAACCACGCGAAGGATGGCGTCGTCATCGACGTCCGCAACAACAACGGCGGCTTCGTGAACGTCTACGCGATCGACATTATCGCGCGTCGCAATTACTTCACGATGCAGGGGCGCGCGAGCGACATCCGTTCGCCATCGCGCGTGCAGCTCGGACAACGCGCGCTGCTCGCACCCACCGTGCTGGTCACCAACCAGCACACACTCTCCGACGGCGAGGATTTCACGGAAGGCTACCGTGAGCTCGAGCTCGGCTCTGTCGTCGGCGAGCCTACTG
>DATABQ010000333.1:0-7963 GCA_036259495.1 Longimicrobiales bacterium
CGCCTCACAAGCGTGAGGCGGCCGCGGCGACCCGCATTCAGGAACATGCAGGACGAGGAGTGAACAGATGAGCGACCCGCGCCATACCGCTGTCGTGGTCAGCGGTGCGCGTACCCCCATAGGCCGGTTTCTTGGAGGACTGAGCCCGCTGCGGGCGCCGGAGCTGGGCGCGATCGCGATCCGGGCCGCGGTCGAGCGCTCCGGCATCGATGCCTCCGAGCTGCACGATGTGATCATGGGCCATGTGGTCACCGGCGGAGCCGGTCAGGCGCCAGCGCGGCAGGCGGCGATCGGCGGCGGGATCCCGGAGAACGTGGGCGCCATGACGGTCAGTCGCGTGTGCGGCTCCGGCCTCCAGGCGGTCATGCTCGCGGCGCAGGCGATCCGCGCGGGCGATGCCGACGCGATGCTCGCCGGCGGGATGGAGTCGATGTCCAATGCGCCGTACTACCTGTTCGGCTACAGGAATGGCGTGAAGTTCGGCAATCAGGAGATCATCGACGGCCTCATACATGACGGCCTGTGGTGCTCGTTCGAGTCGTGCCACATGGGCGGTCACGCGGAGTACACCGCGCACAAGGCGGGCGTTACGCGTGCGGATGCGGATGAGTTCTCGGTCGAGTCGCATCGCAAGGCTGTTGCTGCAATGGACAGCGGCGCATTCCGGGACGAGATCGTGCCGGTCGAGATTGCGAGCCGGAAGGGCGCCACGGTGATCGAAGCGGATGAGCCGCCGCGTCGTGACACGACGGCCGAGACGCTGAACAAGCTGAGGCCGGCGTTCGCGCAGTATGCGCCGAAGGAAGTCACGGACCCGATCGTGACCGCCGGCAACGCGCCCGGCCTGAACGATGGCGCTGCTGCACTGGTCGTGACGAGCGAAGCGTACGCGAAGGCGCACGGTCTCACGATCCAGGCGCGCATCAACGCGTACTCGAGCGGCGCGGTCGCACCGCGCGACCTGTTCTTTGCGCCGGTCCGCGCCGTGCGCCGCGTGATGGAGAAGGAAGGAAAGCAGATTGGCGACTACGACCTGATCGAGGCGAACGAGGCGTTCGCCGTGCAGGCCATTGCCAACGGTCGCGAGCTCGGCTGGGACTGGGATCGCGTGAACGTCCACGGCGGCGCCGTAGCGCTCGGCCATCCGATCGGGGCGTCAGGCGCGCGCGTACTGATCACACTCCTGAACGCAATGCAGCAGCGGGATGCGCAGACCGGTCTCGCGACGCTATGTCTCGGCGGCGGAGACGCCGTCGCACTTTCGGTCGAAAGGGTCTGATCATGAACAACGTGCAGACACAGATTCGCCGGGCCACTCATGCCGAGGTGCTGACGAGCGTGCCAGCCCGCCGGCTCTTCGCGGTCATGACGTTCACTCTGCTCACCGCATTCAGCGCGCACGTGTCCGCGCCGCTGCCCGGCACGGCGGTGCCCGTGTCGCTGCAGACGCTCGTCGTGCTGCTGTCCGGAATGCTGCTCGGACCTGCGCTCGGCGCCGCGGCACAGACAGCCTACCTGATGGCGGGCGCGGCGGGACTGCCCGTGTTCGCGGCGGGGTTCGGACTGCCCTATCTGTTCGGCCCCACGGGCGGCTATCTGCTGGCGTTTCCCGCTGCGGCGGCAGTGGCCGGCGCGGTCGCGGTGCATGCGCAGGGCGGCACAGCCAGGCGGGTCGCAATGCTGACGCTCGCGGGCGCACTCGCGACGCTCACGGTCTACGCAGGCGGCACGGCGCAGCTTACGCTGCTTACCGGAGACCCGGCCGGCGCGCTTCGTCTCGGCGTGCTGCCGTTCATCATCGGTGACCTTGCGAAACTCGCGCTCGCAGTAGTCCTGGCACTCCGGATCCGTCGTCGAACCCTCGCGCTGCTGTAGCGCGGGGGTTTTCTGCTGATGCGCGGCAGCGCGAAGGAGTGGGTCGGCTGCATTGCGCGGATCGTCGCGTGGACAGCTCTGCTGGTGGGACTCACGATCGTGCTGCACGCCGTGTGGGACCTGCTGCCGCTCGATCCGTCCGAACTCCTGCTGCCGAGCTCCGTGATCACCGCGGGCGCGGCGCTGATCGCCGGCGCCGTGCTCGTGAGGTTCGCAGACGGCCGCTCTCCGGCCGCCATAGGGATCGCCGTTTCGAAGAATACACCGCGCGAGATCGGGATCGGCGTTCTCATCGGTGTGACCGGCCTGGCCGTGGCGACGCTCGCGCTGCTCGTCAGCGGTACGCTCGCCTTCAACGCGCAGGCCGGCAGCGCCGGGGCGTGGATCGGGACGATCGCAATGCACGCCGCGATCTTCACGGTGGCGGCGCTCGCCGAAGAGGCGCTGTTCCGCGGCTATGCGTTTCAGGTGCTCGCACGTACGGCCGGGCCCGCGGCGGCAGTGGTGGTATCGTCGATCCTGTTCGCGCTGGCGCACGGCGCGAACCCGTCCATCGGGACGTTCGCGCTGATCAACATTTTTCTGGCTGGGATCCTGCTCGGGATAGCGTACCTGAGGACGCTCAGCCTGTGGTTTGCGACAGCGGTGCACATGGGCTGGAACTGGGCCATGGCCTCGTTGTTCGACCTGCCGGTCAGCGGTCTGCAGATGTTCGACACACCGCTCTATGAGCCTGCAGTCGGCGGTCCTGCGTGGTGGTCGGGGGCGATGTTCGGGCCCGAAGGCGGTCTGGTCGGCACGATCGGATTCGGTGTCGCACTGGTCCTGACACTGCGCTGGCGAGCCGTGCGGCCGGACCCGGCGATGCTTGCGGCGCGGCCGCTCGTGATCAGAACTGAAGGGGAGACGAATGTCGGATAGAATGCGCGTCGCTGTCGTGGGCGCGGGAACGATGGGCAACGGTATCGCCCACGCCTTTGCACAGAACGGTCATCCCGTTTCGCTGATCGATGTCGCCGCGGCTCAGCTGGAGCGCGCCCGCGCGACGATCACCTCGAACCTCGACCGGCAGGTGAAGAAGGGCACGATCACGACCGAACAGCGCGACTCCACGCTCGCCAACCTCCTGATCACCGTGGATCGCGATGCGGTCTCGGGTGCCGGTCTGATCATCGAGGCCGTCCCGGAGAATTCGGCGCTCAAGGCCGAGATCCTCCGGTCGGTCGATCCGCTCGCGGGCGACGCGATCATGGCGTCGAACACATCGTCGCTGGCGATCACCAGCCTGGCGGCGAGCGTCAGCCGGCCTGACCGCTTCATCGGGATGCACTTCATGAACCCTGTACCGGTCATGAAGCTCGTCGAGGTGATCCGCGGTCTGCAGACTTCGGACGAGACGATGAACACCGTGCTCGAGCTCGCGCGAGGTCTCGGCAAGACGCCCGTCGAGGTGAACGACTTCGCCGGCTTCGTGTCCAATCGCGTGCTCATGCCGATGATCAACGAAGCGGTGTTCTGTGTGATGGAAGGCGTCGCGGAACCCGAGGCGATCGATACGGTGATGAAGCTGGGGATGAACCATCCCATGGGACCGCTCGCACTCGCCGACCTCATCGGCCTGGACACCTGCCTCTCCATTCTCGAAGTACTCCAGAACGACATCGGTGACGACAAGTACCGGCCATGTCCGCTGCTGCGGAAATATGTCGCGGCCGGATGGCTGGGCCGTAAAGCCGGCCGTGGCTTCTACACCTACGAGGCAGCGTGAGCACGACATCAGAAATGCTCGAGATCCGCGGCCTGGCCCGCGACTTCGCAGCGGCAGAGCTGCGCCCGAACGCGGAGCGCTGGGATGCGGAGCGGGCGGTCGACGACAATGTCGCTGCGAAGATCGGCGAGCTCGGCTTCTTCGGGATGCTCATGCCGGAGGAGAAGGGCGGGATGGGTCTCGGCCTCCGGACGTACCTTGCCGCACTGGAGGAGCTGGCGTGGGGCGAGACGGCCGTCGCGCTGCTGGTCGCACAGAGTGTGATTGCGGCCGATGTCATCGCGCGCTTCGGCGGCAACGATCACGATGAGATCCTCGGCTCACTCGCCGCAGGCGACAAGGTCGGCTGCATCGCGTTCGCCGAAGATGAATCGAGCACCGACGATCACGTCGACGCGTCCGCGGAGGCGGACGGCGACGGCTGGTCGCTCAGCGGCGTGAAGCAGTGGGTCACGAACGGCGCGGCCGCCGATGTCGCAATCGTGCTTGCCAATGCCGCCGGTGAGCCGGCCCTGTTCGCGCTCGATTCGGCTTCCGGTTACCGCGTCGGCGATCGCGCGGCGACGATGGGCCTGCGCGCCGTCCCGGTAGTGTCGCTCGACGTGACGGGCGTGCGCGCGCCAGCCGGTGCACGACTCGCCTGGAGTGATACCGATACACGCAGCGCGATCGATCCGCTCGGCAGCCTCTCCGCCGCAGCAATCGCGGTCGGTTTATCACAGGCTGCGCTCGAGCATGCGGTGCGCTATGCGAACGAGCGCGAGCAGTTCGGGCGTCCGATCCGCAGCTTCGAAGGGATCCAGTTCAAGCTGGCAGAGATGGCAACGCGCACGGTGGCGGCACGTGCCCTGGTCGAACGTGCCGCCGATCAGCCGGAGGACGCCGGTGCGGCTGCAATGGCCAAGCTGGCCGCGGGCTCGTGCGCTATGTATGTGACGACGGACGCTGTACAGATCTTCGGCGGATACGGCTACATGCGTGACTATCCGGTGGAGAAGCTGATGCGGGATGCGAAGGCCATGGAGATGCTGCACGGCACCAGTGAAATGCAGCGGCTCCGCATTGCGGCCGCGCTGTACGCCGATTGATTCCCATAATGGAGAACCCATGAATATCTTCGAGCGGATTGCCGAGCACAGCCATGAGCAGCTCGTGTTCTGTCACGAGCCCGCGGCTGGCTACCGGGGCATTATCGCGATTCACGACACCACGCTCGGCCCCGCCCTCGGCGGCACGCGCTTCTGGAACTACCGCAGCGATGAGGAAGCGGTCATCGATGCGCTCCGCCTCGCCCGCGGCATGACCTACAAGGCCGCGGTCGCGGGCCTGAACCTCGGCGGCGGCAAGTCCGTCATCATCGGCGACAACCGCACCACGCGGCGCGAGATGATCTTCCGTGCCCACGGCCGGTTCGTCGAATCGCTCGGCGGGCGCTACATCACCGCGGAGGATGTCGGCACGAGCGTCGAGGACATGGACTACGTGAAGATGGAGACGGAGGCAGTCACCGGCGTCGCTGGCGGCTCGGGCGATCCGTCGCCCGTCACGGCATACGGCGTGTATCGCGGCATCAAGGCCTGTGCGAAGGAGAAGTACGGCTCCGATTCTGTGAGCGGCATGAGCATCGCCGTGCAGGGCACGGGACATGTCGGTTATTACGTGTGCAAGTACCTGGCAGAGGAGGGCGCGAAGCTGACCGTCACCGACATCGACGAAGCGCGCGTTCAGCGCGTCGTCGATGACTTCGGCGCCACGCCCGTAGCGCCCGATGCCATCTACGGTGTCGACGCACAGATCTTTGCACCCTGCGCACTCGGCGCAGTCGTCAACGACGATACGCTGACGGAGTTCAAGTTCGAGATCATCGCGGGTGCGGCGAACAACCAGCTCGCGCAGGAGCGGCACGGTGACCAGCTGCACAAGCGCGGCATCCTGTACGCACCGGACTATGTCATAAATGCCGGCGGCCTGATCAATGTCTACGGCGAGCTGAACGACTGGACGGCGGAGCAGGCGCGCCGGAAGGCGGGCGAGATCTACGACACGCTCGGTCAGATCTTCGAGCTCGCGAAGAACGACGGCCTGCCCACGTACGAGGCAGCCGATCGCGTCGCGGAGCGGCGCATCGAGCAGGTGGGCCGCATCAAGAAGACGTGGGTCTGACATGATCGACGCGCTGCGCACTACCGATCCGGAGATCTATGACGCTGTCGTTGCCGAGGCAGAGCGACAGCACGGCACGCTCGAGCTGATCGCCAGCGAGAACTTCACTTCGCCGGCAGTGCTGCAGGCAGCAGGTACCGTCCTCACGAACAAGTATGCCGAGGGATATCCCGGCAGGCGATACTACGGCGGGTGCGAGCACGTGGACGTCGCGGAGTCGCTCGCAATATCACGCGCGCTCGAGCTGTTCGGCGGGGATCACGCCAACGTGCAGCCGCACTCCGGCGCGCAGGCCAACATGGCCGCGTATTTCGCGACACTCAAGCCGGGCGAGACGCTGCTGGGCATGAACCTTTCGCACGGCGGCCATCTGACCCACGGATCCCCGGTGAACTTCAGCGGGCAGATCTACACGGCGTTCTCCTACGGCGTCGGGGATGACGGCCGGATCGATTACGACCAGGTGCGGGACCTCGCGCGGCAGCACCGGCCGAAGGTCATCGTCGCGGGTGCCAGCGCCTATGCCCGTATCATCGACTTCGAGGCGTTCGGCGGGATCGCGCGCGAGGTCGGGGCGCGGCTCATGGTCGACATGGCCCACATCGCCGGGCTGGTCGCCGGCGGTGTGCACCCGAGTCCGGTGCCGCACGCCGATGTCGTCACATCCACGACGCACAAGACACTGCGCGGACCGCGCAGCGGCTTCGTGATCTGTCGCGAGGAGCTGGCGAAGCCGATCGACAAGCAGGTATTTCCCGGCATGCAGGGCGGACCGCTCATGCACATCATTGCGGCGAAGGCCGTCGCGTTCCGTGAGGCGCTCGAGCCGGAGTTCCGCACGTATGCGAAGAACGTCGTCGACAACGCCCGAGCGCTGGCGCAGGCGCTCATGTCCAACGGCTTCGATCTGGTCAGCGGAGGCACCGACAACCACCTGGTGCTCATGGATCTCCGCAGCAAGGGTGAGCTCACCGGCAAGATCGCAGAGGAGTCGCTCGAGAGCGCCCGCATCACGTGTAACAAGAACACGGTGCCCGGTGAGCAGCGTTCACCGTTCGTCACGTCGGGGGTGCGGCTGGGCACGGCGGCCCTGACCACCCGTGGCATGGGGCCGGCAGAGATGACGAGCATCGGCGGCTGGATCGCCCGGGTGCTGAACGCGCCCGGCGACCACCAGGTCGCAAGCCGGATCGCAGCCGAGGTCGAGGAGCTGTGTGCCGCGTTTCCGCTGTATCCGGAGTTCCGCGGCGCCCACGCGCACGCGCGCGCCTGACCGGCAGGTGTGAGTCCATGGACGAGGAGCTGTTTGCTGCACTGCGCGCGCGCAATCCGCGCTATCAGGAGGCGGCTTACGTCTTTGTCCTGGCTGCATTGAACTATGTCCTGGAGCGGCTGCCGGAGCCGCGCCATATCACCGGCGGCGAAATGGCGGGCGGCGTACGCGACCTCGCGCTCGAGCGCTTCGGACCCATGGCTCGGACCGTACTCGAGCACTGGGGCATCGAGCGCACCTCGGACGTCGGAGCCATCGTGTTCGCGCTCGTGGAGACCGGCGTCCTGATCAAGCAGGATGAGGACTCGCCGGAGGACTTCGCCGATGTGTTCGACTTCGATGACGCGTTCGAAGGTCATTACCCGCGCCGCGCCAACGGCGACTGACCGCGGCGGACTGGCGCCCGTACGCACGGGCGACTACGATCCCGGGCAGCAGCGAGGGGAGGGGTCCCCGCCCGGCCATGGAACGTGCTTTGCATTGTGGCTGGGGCTGCAGAGCCGTGTGCTTCACTCGAACACGGCGCTTTGATGAGGGGAGGGGTTGATCGATGGCGGCTGCTTCAGCGCAGGAAAACTTTCCGCATTGCCGCAAATGCGACAGCGGCACCATGCTTCCGCTGTCCGACTATGGCAGAGACGGCGCTCCCATCATGTACAAGGCCTGGGTCTGCTCCAATCCGGAGTGCGGCTTCAACATCCGTATCGACAACGGCGAGATCAGCTTCGGCCGCACCATCGGCCAGAGCTACAAGTAGGCGCGCACAGGACCCACGGCGGTGGCCGCCCGGGCCTCCGCCGAGCTCCGGCGCAATATGTCCACGTCCTGCATTCCCGCTCTTCAGCGGAACTCCGGCATAAATGTCCAGGTCCTCCACCACTGAT